>JAYVKT010000309.1:0-12654 GCA_043768195.1 Chitinophagaceae bacterium
GATGAAACTTCTGTAATACCCGTAATAACTCTCTCTGATTATCAAGATCTAAAAGCCCCTCAATCGGGGGGCGGAGAGGCTAAAATATTTTCGGGAATGATTCCAAAACTCGATAATGCTTTTACAGCACTGAGCAGTGGTGTAAAAAAGGTAGTCATTGGTAAAGCGGATAATTTAGAAAAACTAATAGGCGGAACATCAGGAACAACTATTCTTAATGAGTAACGAAACTACCATACTGGAAAACGAAGCTATTGAGTTGCTGAAAGAACTTATTGCAACTCCTTCATTCAGCAAAGAGGAAGATAAGACAGCCGGAATACTTTGCCGTTATATTGGCACAAAAGGAATTGTACATGACCGGGTTGGCAATAATGTTTTTGCCCGTAACAAGTACTTCGATGAGAAAAAGCCAACAATCCTGCTTAATTCACACCACGATACGGTAAAGCCAAACCCACAATACACTAAAGATCCCTTCTCCCCTTCTATTGAACATGGAAAGGTTTTTGGGCTGGGCAGCAATGATGCAGGTGGTTGTTTAGTTTCACTAATTGCTACCTTTCTTTATTTCTATGAAAAAGAGGGTTTAAAATATAATATCATTATTGCAGCTACTGCCGAAGAAGAAATAAGTGGCACCGGCGGTATTGAATATACATTACCTTATTTGCCCATGATTGATTTTGCGATTGTCGGGGAACCCACACAGATGCAAATGGCAATTGCAGAAAGAGGTTTAATGGTACTCGACTGCATTAACTACGGCAAAGCAGGACATGCCGCCAGAAATGAAGGAGATAATGCAATCACCAAAAGCCTGAAAAACATTGAGTGGTTTAATAGTTACCAATTTTCGAAAACATCAGATTTACTCGGTGCAAATAAGATGAGTGTTACGGTAATTGAAACAGAAAATAAAGCCCATAATGTTGTTCCGGCTATTTGCAAGTTTGTTGTGGATACAAGGATAAATGAACTCTACACTTTTGAAGAGGTACTTGACATAATAAAAACAAATGTACAATGTGATGTAAAGGCGAGAAGTATGAGACTTCGTTCTACTTCAATTGCATTGGAACACCCGTTGGTAAAGGCTGGATTAAGTCTTGGCAGGACTTACTATGGGTCTCCAACCACATCCGACAAAGCACTGATGCCTTTTCCGGCGCTGAAAATCGGTCCCGGAGATTCCGCCCGGAGTCATACAGCGGATGAGTATATTTATGTAAAGGAAATTAAAGAAGGTATTGACTTGTATATAAAGTTATTGGAACAGATTCTATAATATCACCTCTGAGACCTCTGCGTCCTCTGCGTGAATCAACTCTGGCAGTATGAAACTTTGGCAAAAAGACACCCCTTTAGGGGATGGGGGCAAGGAAGTAGAAACCTTCACCGTTGGTAAAGATCGTGAAATGGATATGTACCTCGCTGCTTTTGATGTACTGGGTTCATTAGCTCATATAGAAATGCTAGAATCTGTTGGATTGCTAACTAAAGATGAATTATCACAATTACAGAAAGAACTAAAAAATATCTATCAGCAAATTCAAAAAGGTGAATTCAAATTACAGGATGATGCAGAAGATATTCATTCCCAGGTAGAATTATTGTTAACGCAAAAATTGGGAGATGCCGGTAAGAAAATTCATAGTGCCAGGAGCCGCAATGATCAGGTGCTGGTAGATGTAAAATTATTTTTTAGAAATGAACTGGAAGAATTGATAAAAACCATTCAGCCATTCTTCGAATTATTACAAACGCAAAGCGAAAAATATAAAAATCATTTGTTACCCGGCTATACTCATCTGCAACTCGCCATGCCTTCTTCCTTTGGTTTATGGTTTGGGGCTTATGCAGAAAGTTTGGTAGATGATGTGATAACTATAAAAGCAGCGTATGATGTGGTGAATAAAAATCCTTTGGGCTCTGCTGCCGGTTACGGTTCTTCTTTTCCTATCAACAGAATATTAACAACAAAATTGCTCGGCTTTGATGATTTGAATTATAATGTGGTATATGCCCAAATGGGAAGGGGAAAAGCAGAACGTATTGTTGCGCAATCACTAGCAAATGTGGCAGATACCCTGGCCAAACTTAGCATGGATGCTTGCTTGTATTTGAATCAGAATTTTAGTTTTATCAGTTTCCCCGCAGAATTAACAACGGGCAGCAGCATCATGCCGCATAAAAAGAATCCGGATGTTTTTGAACTCATCCGTTCGCATTGTAACCGGATAAAAGCATTGCCCAATGAAATAATGCTCATGACCACTAATCTGCCATCAGGTTATCACCGGGATTTACAATTGCTGAAAGAACATTTATTTCCTGCCTTCAACACATTAAAAGATTGTATTCAAATGGCCGGACTGATGTTATCCAACATTGAAGTAAAAGAAAATATTCTCAGCGATGAGAAGTACAAATATCTCTTTAGTGTGGAAGAGGTAAATAAATTAGTGAACAGTGGAATGCCTTTCCGTGATGCTTATAAAAAAGTAGGGCTGGATATTGAAGCCAGAAATTTCAAGTATGATTCCACAATTAACCATACCCATGAAGGAAGTATCGGGAATCTCTGCACAGAGGAAATAAAGAAAAACATGAACAATGTTTTACTTTCCTTTCGTTTCCACGAAATTCAAAAGGCCATAAACCGGCTTATTAATTAAGTCCCGTTTAAGCAGCCATATATTGGCTCCATGTTTTAATAAATAAACTTTTCTTTCGTTTGGCCAGTTGCAGCAGTTCACCATTCTGCAGGCGGATGCTGCCTTTATCCTGACAGTTATAATTATGAATGTATGCCCCGTTTACCAAATGAGTGCGGTGGGTACGGATAAAACCCTGCTGCCCAAGCTTTTCTTCAAACCAGCGTAGCACTTTTGCAACAACTAATGTTTTGCCATTGCTGAAATAAAGTTTGCTGTAATTGCTGATGGCTTCAATGCGTATAATATTTGCTGCAATAATATACTCTGTGCCTTTGCAGGTGGGCAGCAAAAAACCTTTGTTATTTATTATTAACATAATTGTATTAGTTAAAATGGTTATTGAATAGCCATCCAATCTACTTTTAGGTTTTGTAACCAGGCAGCAGCATCATCTGTACGGGTGATAATTAAAACACAATTTGTATTCGTAATTAATCTGGTAGTAACAGAAAAGCCATCATTAAAGCTTTGTCCTGTTTCTGTACTTGCATTGGCAAATACTTTTGGTGGTGCGGTAAATGCAGTAGGAAAAGTTAGTGTTACTGTTTTAGTGCGGCCATTACCCGAATTGCCACCCACTACAAGGGTGCCGCTTTGTATTTGGTTCATAGTTGTACCATTGCCTACTTCCAGGGCTGATACTTTTGCAGTGCCTGCTACATCTAAAGTGGCGGCAGGGCTTGCTGTACCTATGCCTATTTTTCCTAAATGGTTAACCAATAAAGCAGGAATAGCACTTGTAACGTAGGATTTAAAAAAGTAATCAATATTAGCACCCAGGCTTGCCCTGCCACCAGCATAAGGATTACCTGAATTGGCATATCTCCAGTAGCTACTATTGCTTAGAGAAATAGTGTACTTAGTACCCGTTGTTACATTTATGTTGAGGCCGGAAAAATCTATAGTGATGATACCGCCACCTGCAATAGAATAATTGTCAAATCCCAGTATCGTTCCATTTGTACCCTCACCTGAATGAATAGCCACAATTATGCTTATGAGATCAATACGATTCCAAAAAATTTCAATTTTAGAAAGCAGCCCTGTAGCCCCTGCAGTAAACGATTGCCAGTTAGATGCAGCTATACCATCATCTGTATTATGTGTTGTGTTTGCCTGATCTAATTGTGCCACACTACTTTGTACAGTTAATTGATTGATACTAGCTTCGGTACTTACTACTTGCAGTGAAGAGGTACGAAGGCTTCCATTTACATCTAACTTACTTTGCGGGTTGGTAGTCCCTATACCTATATTTTGTGCTAATACTAAGCCCACACTTAATAATAATATTAAAGAGACGGTCAGTAATTTTTTCATTGGTTCGTTTTTATGTTTACAGTTGAGGTGTTTAACCGCTGGTCAAGCTCCTTCACCTTTGTTTGTGTACGTACAATGGCGAGCAGAATAATGATTACTGCTAAACCAATAAGTACCAGCCACCACCATCTTTTTAATATCCGTTTCATAGAAAAAGATTTAATGGCTTACCAATTAAAAGACCCTTATCCGTTTTACCCATCCTCTCATAGTGGTTGGATAAACATTATACACTCCGTCTTTCCAGATAGCAGGATCTTTTGAACCTGCCGACGTAATAGCAGCAGCACCCACATATACTCTATTGTTGTACAAGGCAAGCGATGTGCCTTCAGTCTTATTAGTACCTGTGGTTAATAGTACGGGTATGCCATTTTTGTAATAACGGGTTAAGGTATTTGACCCTGTAGGTGTACTGATATATTCATTAGACAGTAGATACACATCTGTACCCAATACAGCAATACCGCCATCACAATACTCATCCCTTGTGCCATCAGATACATTATTGAGTATGCCATTTTTCCAATAAACTGCTTTGCTAATATTAGTGGTGTTATTATAATCCCAGCCGCCT
Organism: Chitinophagaceae bacterium; assembly: GCA_043768195.1. Lineage (GTDB taxonomy): Bacteria > Bacteroidota > Bacteroidia > Chitinophagales > Chitinophagaceae > JJ008. The sequence continues at coordinate 4,618 of JAYVKT010000309.1, forward strand.
GCATAAATATCAGTACCGCTTATGGCAATTGCAGATGCCCATGCTTCTCCAACAGTACTTGTATATTCTAACAGCTTTGTATTGTTTTTCCATATCATTGCTTTTGTACGATTAGAAACAGGGACTCTCTCGGATCCACATAAGTAAATATCATTTCCCGATAGTACCATTTCTTCTACCCTGCTGCTAACACCTGTAGCACCTACAATTGTATAAGTGCCATTTTTCCAATAGGCAGCCGACCCTACGGTACTTATATTGGTTATGCCGGCTACTATTACTTCCCCTGCACTATTTACAACAATATCCGAAGGGATAAAACCGGGACCGAACCCGTTATCCGTAATGATAGTTTCAACGCCGTTTTTCCAATAAACCGCTTTTGAGCCCAATCCTTGTATCAGCAAACCTGCTGCATATACATCACCATCTTTTACAAAAATGCCAGCAACCGTACTCCTGGCTGTGCTTATAAATACGGTGGTATCGTTTTTAGTATAAGCGGCCCGCCCGTCTAAATCCAGTGCCACATATACATGTTTTGGTTTTTCAGGTGTGGCAGGTGTATCTGTATTTTTTTTACACGATGAAAAAATGAGGGTGAGTACCACCACGAGGAGATTAAAAATTAGTTTCATAATTTGATTTTTACTTTATTCATTAATAAAACAAAAATACCCGGAGGCACAGGCGGTTTCCAAAAAACAGCCGCTTCAAAAACGCTTCAATTTGAAATGCTTTACCAGTAAGGGTTTTAAAGCTTAGAAAGTGAGAAAAATCAGGCAGAAAGAATAATTTGCTCAAGGTCTTCTTCACCAGAAAGATTCATTTTTTGGCGCAGGCGGGTCTTGGTAGCCCGCAATCCACTAAGGCTGATGCCCTGCATGGAGGCCATTTGCTTGTTATCGAGTCCCAATTTTACAAGTGCTGCCAGTCGTATTTCGGCGGCGGTTATGCCGGGGGCTTTTTCTTTTATTTTATCAAAAAAGCCGGGGTGGGTTTTTTCAAACAGGTTTTTAAACCGGATCCAGTCTTCTTCCGTTAGCAGGGTTTGGTGTACCAGTTCATCGTTATTGGCTGCATTTTGCCCATGCAGGGAAAGGGTGAGTTTTTCAATCTGTTCGTTTTTTTCCAGCAGGGTATGAGTAAAAAGGTCTAACTGTTGCCGGGCGGCATACATCTCTGCCCTGACCAGTTCATTTTGTTTTCGGGCCAGTTTTATTTTCAGCCGCTGGCGGTTGTAAAAAAGAAGGCCGACAACAACTGCTACTATCAATAAGCCCAGCAAAAAGTTTCGGCGCAATATTTCTGCCTGCCTTTCTTTTTTTACCATTGCCACTTCATTGTTCTTCTTATCAAAATCTAACCTCAGCCTTACCAGGTTATAATTGTTGCGGCTTATAATCTGGTTCATAGAATCGGTATGCTGAAAGTAAAAGCGGTTGTAATAATTAGCTGAGTCTGGCAGGCCGATTTGCTCAAAACAATTAGCTGCTATTTTGCTAATAGTAGTTTTGGTAGATATATCGGTATTGGCAGTATGGTTAAGCGACCAGCGGAGTTGCTGCATAGCTTTTTCCCTGTTGCCAGTACGAAATTCATACCTGCTTATGTATGCTAATGTTAATACCGCATTTCCAATTTCACCATACTTCATAGAACTGTCGTAATCGGCCTTCCACCAGGGCATCGCCTCTTCTTCTTTTCCGGCCAAATAAAGTGCATCCCCAATATTGCCTTTGGCAATACCTGCCCATACGCCGCTGTTAAATTTCTCGGCATGTTTTACAAGCTTCTGAAAATAAAATTTTGCAGAGTCATCTTGTTTAAGACGGGAGTAAGAAAGACCTGTAACATTAAGGCCGCTGATACCGGGATATGGAGCATCATAGCTGATATGCTTAATGGCATACAGTGAAAATGCCAACGCTTCTTTGTTGTTACGGGTATAGTACAGTGTGTTGGCAGCAAGTATTTTCCAGTTGGCGAGGGCAGCAGGTTCAAAGCCCAATTTTTCACCAAATTCCACTCCCTTTACCTGATAAAAAACACAAGAGTCATAATTTTTTTCAATGGCGTAATTATTACCGATATAGAAGTAGCAGCTTTGCAGCAGGTAATCATCACCCGATTTTTCGGCAGCAGCCACTGTTTTAAAAGCCCAGTGCCGCCAGTTATCATCGCCGACAACTTTGCCGCTGATATATCCTGTGTTTGCTTTTACTAAGTCCAACCGGGCCTGTACAGCGGGGTTTTTATTAAAGTTCTTATCCGCTTCTAAGCTGTTCAATATTTCAGTCCGTTGTGATAGTGGAAGTTTGTTAAGGCTATCGCAGGCAGGAGATGCTGCAAGTTGTAATTTATTGAAAGGATTATTGACAAGAGATAACCACATTGCCTTATCAACCGGCGACTGTGAAAAAGATTGCATGGGCAATGCCCATGCAAAAAAAAGAAGCTGGATAACAGTACAGAACTTTATCATTTACTTTAAAAGAGGAGTAAAAATAATACTCAACCGGGAATAAATCGAAAACGGGACAATGAATATATCAGCAGGTGTATTACTACAACTCAATTAAACCGGGTGTCAGATTACGTAGTAGCTATTACAATTTATTATAACCCATATTTATCAACCAGATAAATCAAAGCCGCCATATTTACTGCACCCAATTCCAACTCTCTTTTATTCACCGCTTCAAACACATCACTTCTTGCATGATGAATATCAAAGTAGCGCTGCGTATCAGGGTTCAGGCTTGCTGTTGGTGTTTTTAATGCCCTGCTTAACGGCCCAATATCTGCACCGCCTCCGCCTTTTACAAATTCATTACAACCATACGGCGCAATTAAATCTTTCCAGCTTAAAAATTTTTGAAACTGTTCGTCACTGCCGCTAAAACCTAATGCCCTTGGTGTAAAACCGCCAGCATCGCTTTCTATTGCTAATATATGTTTCTTCCCTTCTTTTACTGCTTCTTCTGCATACTTTGCCCCGCCTCTCAATCCGTTTTCCTCATTAGCAAACAGAACAAAACGAATTGTTCTGTTTGGCTTGTATCCAATAGCTACAAAAGCCCTTAGTATTTCTATTGTCTGCACACAGCCTGCCCCATCGTCATGGGCACCTTCGCAATTATCCCAACTATCTAAGTGGCCACCAACTGTAATTATCTCATCCGGAAATTCTGAACCTTTCAATTCACCAATAATATTATGACCGATAGTATCAGGTAAAAAATGGCCGTTTGTTTTGATGGTGACTTTTACATCATCCGTCTTTAATTGTTGGCTCAACCAATCAGCATCTCTTAACCCGATTGCTACAGCAGGAATTTTTGGATAGGCAGAGTCATATCTTGTAGCACCGGTATGTGGATTGTTATCAACAGCATGGCTCATACTTCTTACAATTACTGCCTTAGCACCATACTTTGCTGCCCGGCTTGGGCCTTGTCCACGGTACTGGCCTGCGTCCCGATAAGACAAAAAAGTATTTACATACGTATCATTGAACTTGTAATTATAAAAAACAATTTTGCCTTTTACTTCGTCTTTTCTGTTTTCAAGTTCATCAAAAGAGTCAACCATCATTACTTCTTCAGTAATTTCGTTTTTTCCGGTGCCTGCTGAATTACCAAGAGCAATTATATCAAGCTCTTTAGTTTTATATGCTGGATAAGGCCCGCCCTTTTTTTCAGGCTTGGCTGGTAAATACCCGGCTTTAGCCATATCTTTTCCGCCCCTCACCCAATGCGGCACCATGCACTCCTGCATCCAGGCTTTGTCTGCACCACTTTCCTGCATTGTTTTTAAACCCCATTGTTCTGACTTTACCATACCAGTTGACCCCGCCAGTCTTCCACCGATTTTTTTTGTCAGATGACGCAGATTATCATAAGCTTTTCCATTAGTCAGTATTTCATCTGAAATACGTTTTATAGTTATAGAGTCTTCACTTTGTGCAAAACCAGTAATTGCCCAAAGAAAAGAAGCTAACAAAAATGACAATTTCCTCATTTGACTGAATTTTCCTAAAGATACCTGAAACCTTAAAAACAGTCATAAAGATTTAAGATAAACGGCAAACAAAACCCATACAAAAACTGTTACCTTAGTCCTCCATTTTGAATTTCTACTATATGAAAATTGGAATTGTTTGCTATCCCACATTTGGCGGTTCTGGTGTACTTGCCACTGAACTGGGTAAAGCCCTTGCTCAGAAAGGGCACATGGTGCATTTCATCACCTATCAGCAGCCGGTAAGGCTGAACGGGTTTATTCCGAATATTTTTTATCATGAGGTGCAGGTACCCACCTATCCATTGTTTGATTACCCTCCGTATGAAACGGCACTTGCCAGCACTATGGTTGATGTAATTAAAAATAACAATCTCGATCTGCTGCATGTACATTATGCCATACCACATGCCTCAGCGGCTTATATGGCTAAGCAAATTTTGAGAAAAGAGGGTAAAAATATCCCCGTCATTACCACACTACACGGAACAGACATAACACTGGTAGGAAGAGATAAGACCTATGCACCTGTTGTCACTTTTTCTATTAACGAAAGTGATGGGATCACCGCTGTATCTGAAAATCTACGGGAGGAAACTTTTAAACATTTTGATATTAAAAAAGAAATTGAAGTCATTGTCAACTTTGTAGATGTAAGCCGTTTTAGCCGAAAACCGATTGATGCTTTTAAAAAAGTCATTGCACCGAATGGCGAAAGGATATTATTGCATGCTTCCAATTTCAGAAAAATAAAAAGAGTGCAGGATGTAGTAAAAATATTTGCAGAAGTAAACAAGCAAGTGCCGTCAAAACTGCTGTTTGTTGGTGATGGCCCTGAACGTAATACCGCCGAGGATTTAAGCCGTGAGTTAGGTGTGTTCGATGAAATACGGTTTGTAGGCAAACAGGAACAAATGGAAGACATCCTTGCGATTGGTGATTTATTTCTTCTTACCTCCGAATATGAAAGTTTTGGATTGGCGGCACTGGAAGCAATGGCGGCGGGTGTTCCTGTTATTTCTACTAATGCCGGCGGATTAGGAGAAATTAATATTCATGGTGAAACCGGTTACATGAGTGAAGTCGGCGATGTGACAACAATGAGTCAACAGGCGTTATCCATTTTGAAAGATGATACTGTTCTATCGGGCTTTAAAGAAAGAGCTGCTAAACATGCTCAAAAATTCGACATTAATAATATTATTCCACTGTATGAAAAATTATATGAACGATTTCTTTAAACAATAAAAAATTTTTTTGCCTATCGCCTTAGCCAGGGCCGTGGATCTACGTTCCTTGTTTCAATCATCAGGATAAAATCAATTTGACCGCCGCTGCCATCATCATCTTTTCCAGACCGTCCTATCTGCTGACCTGTTTTAACTATCGTATTCTTAGAAACAGAAACACCAGTCAGATTACTATAGGTTGTAAAATATTTACCGTGTCTGATTGTTACTGCCATACCATCTCCCAGATTGTAAACACCCACTACTTCACCATCAAACACGGCTTTAACCGGCACACCGGCCGATGCTGTTGAAATAGTAATCCCGGGGTTATCAAAAGTCAATAAGGTGTTATCAATTTTGTTGTTACCAAAATTCATCGTTACAATTCCATTATCAACGGGCCAGGGAAGTTTAGCCCTGTTTAGTTCAAATTTGTTATTCAACGCTACGTCAGTTGCATTAAAATCAAGATAACTATCAGGTTTTTTAGTTGGCTCGTTTCTTTTTGCGGTACCTATTATTGTTGGATTGGTAACTATAGGATTTGTAACCGGCTTTTCTGCTGGTTTCTCTGCCGGTTTATTTTTTTTTGCCAACTCGTCTGCTTTTTTCTTTTCGTCTGCTACAGCTTTGGCTTTAGCCTTTGCCGCTTCTTCTGCAGCTTTTATTTCACGTCGTACAATTGCTACTATTGAATTTTGCAAATCTCGATCCTTTTTCTTTTTGGAAGCTATTTGTTTTGAAAGATCTTTTTCTTTTGATTTAAGTTGTGATACTACGGCATCTTTCTCCTTTTTTTGTACTGCTAATTCTTCTACCTGTTTTGTTTGATTACCCAGTGCTACATTCTTTTGTTGTTTCCTTCCCAACTGCTGGTCTTTTCTTTGTGCTATTAATTGCTGTGTCTCCAAAATAACCCCTACTTGTTTTTCCCTGTAAGCCCGATAGCTCTTCAGATAAGAAATTCTTCTGATAGCATCATTAAAACTATTAGCAGAGAAAATAAAATTCAGGTAGTCATAACTGCTCCTGTTTTTATACGCATATATTACTGTTTTAGCATATTGGGTTTTGAGTGTATCCAATTGCTTTTGCAGGCGGTAAATTTCCAGGTTACTCAGATAAATATCATCGTCGATACCTTTAAGCTCCTTATTAATACTGCTGATATATTGCTCCTGCAGGTTAATTTTTCTATTCAGGATATTTAGCTGGCCAAGTGTCTGTTTTGTCTGACCCTTTACTTTATTATATTGCCCTTGTATCTCTGTCAGCTCTTTTTGAATCTCTTTTCGTTCCTTTTCCAACTGCGTTTTATCCTGAATGGGTTGTGCACCAACGATGCCTGCAAAGCCTGAGAGCAGCAGCAGGTTAAAAAAAATTTTTTTTCTCATGTTAATAGAATATTAGGTTTTAAAAACAGGGTGCAGAACCGTTTAAGAATAACGGCATTATGCAAAATAAATTTTATTAGCCTAATTCTTAGTATAATTTTTAGGCACATTGAAAGGAAAACTTAACTTTTCATTAAATTCAAACTGTTTGAAATCCATTTTGATACTTAATTTCGTCTTATCGGCAACATTAATACTCCGCTTTGTCGAAAAATTTATTTCATTCTTTTTTTCATAATTGGAATAAGTAAGGTAACAGGTTCGTTTTCGTTTTGTATCAATATCTTCAAGCATGCTGTTTTGAATCAGTTTACCGGCTTCGGTAATTGTGAACAGGTTTTTAAAAAAAACTCCATTACTCTGTAAGGAAATCAGGCCGTCTGCTTTTTTATAAACAGAAAAACCTGAGTCAATAAATACCGGGTTGCCGATTAGTAAATCCTGCAAGGTGGAAAGGCTAAGCGGCAAAGCTGTCAATTCCTGAAGAAAGGCGATACTCTTTGCTGTATATGTTTTATTCTGTTTATCCTGGATTTTTACAGAATCCGGTGTTATGAAAATCCGCATCCCCTCAATACCCAATATAGCTGTAATGGAAAGCCATATTACACTATCCTTCTGCATCCTTACATGGGCATTCACATTATATTTTTTACCATCTGCATCTTCATAATCCACATCAATCTTTCCAGAAAATGTATTGAAGTTGATATAATTATTCTGCAGCCCTTTATAAATTTCTTTCCTAAAGGCAATAGAATCTTCCTTTGCATGACTTGCTGGTGGCAGTACTACAATCATTGTTGTATCTTTTACTACAACTGTTTTCCCGATATTTTTTGGAGAATGACAAGAGTACAAAAGGCCGGTAGCTCCAATAAAAAAAATATACAATTTGTTCATTAGAAAATTTTATTGCTTGCCGGTGTGACCAAACCCACCTGCATTTCTTTCGGTAATTTCCAATTCTTCAACTTTTTTCCAAACACCTTTTTCCACCTTTTGAATTACCATTTGGGCAATACGGTCACCGGGTTGAATGACCTGTTCCTGCTGAGAAAGGTTGATTAAGATAATCTTAATTTCTCCACGGTAGTCTGCATCAATTGTGCCGGGTGTATTAAGACAGGTAATCCCTTGTTTTATCGCCAACCCACTTCTGGGTCGGATTTGCGCCTCGTAGTCATTTGGTAATTCGATAAAAAGCCCGGTAGGAATCAGCACTCTTTCGAATGGCCGAAGCGTTTGTCCCGCTGAAAGGTTGGCCCTTATATCCATCCCCGATGAGCCAGATGTTGCATACTCCGGCAATGGGTTAGCTGATTGATTAATAATTTTTATCTCGATAAATGACATTTTATACAAAGGTAATTACGGGTTAATTAAAT
>JAYVKT010000310.1:0-2801 GCA_043768195.1 Chitinophagaceae bacterium
TATTTCTATATTTCTACCCCGGTGATTACAAAACACTTTTTTTTATCGCCTTTATACCCGGCATCCTTTCTATTTGTTTTATTTTTCTATTGAAAGAAAAAAAACAACCTGTGTCAACATTGGGGAAAGGAAATTTTTTCTCCTTTTTTAACTATTGGAAAATAGCAACGCCGGCATTCAGAAAAGTTGTTTCGGGTTTATTAGTCTTTGCATTATTCAATAGCTCCGATATTTTTTTATTGCTCATTACAAGAGAAACAATTGGTAACAATACTATAAATTTAGCCGGAGCTACATTCAATGCCGACACAATTACCATTGCTGCTTATATTTTTTACAACTTAGTATATGCAGTTGCATCCTACCCAATGGGTGTACTGGCAGACAGGTTCAGTCACCGCAAACTCATTATCACAGGTTTCATTTTATTTGCTATTGTATATGGAGGCTTTGCTTTTAAGCCTTCCGTTTCAGTAATATTTATGCTCTTTGCCCTGTATGGCATCTATGCTGCAGCCACTGAAGGAGTAATTAAAGCATGGATAACGAACTTAGCCCATACAAAAAACACTGCTACTGCTATTGGTTTTTATACGAGTTGCGAAAGTGTTTGTGCCTTACTCGCCAGCATACTGGCTGGTGCCTTATGGACAAGTTTTGGCAGTGCCAGCACCTTTATTACCACTTCTGCCATCTCACTTATTGTTGGCTTATATTTTATGTTTAACATCAGGGGCAAAAATTCCTCATAATTATTTTTTTAAGATAACGGGTTTTTGGCATAAAAATGGTGTGGGTGTCTTTGAAACAGATTTATCCACTAAAACAATAGTTATGAGAAAAGGGTTTTTAACTGTCCTTGCATTATCTGCCATTTTATTTTCACAGGCACAGAGCAAAAGCGGTAATAGTTCTTCTTACAAAACTGCACTTGGCGTAAAGGTTTGGGATGGCGGCGGCATTTCGTTTAAACATTTTGTAAGTGGTAATAACGCAATAGAGCTTATTGGTTATTTCTGGAACAAGGGTACAAGAATAACAGGGCTGTATGAAATTCACGGCCCTATAAAAGATGCCACCGGCTTACAATGGTACATCGGGCCTGGCGCCCATGTGGGTTTTTATAACACAAAAAATGGGGATGGTGCTTTTATTGGATTGGATGGTGTGCTTGGGCTGGATTATAAATTTAAAGGCGCCCCCATTAATATGTCATTAGACTGGCAGCCTTCTTTTGAGTTTGGCGACAACCGTGGTTTTGTTGGCAGTTGGGGTGGACTTGGTATCCGGTACACTTTTTAATATATATCCTTTACTTATCGGTACAGATGCCCCTGTTTATAACAGGGGCATCTGTCTTTTTCATACCTTGTCGAAAACTTAGGGTATGAAAAAATATATCTCGTTATTGGTTGTCCTGTCTATCATTTCCTGTTTATCAGCACAAGACATGAAAAAAATATCAGCTGATTTTCAAAAATCAATGAATGATCCTAAAAGCCTGTATGGAAAAAATAAATTAGCAGGAAAATATTATAATATCAGGGGTTTAAAAATGTATGCTGAAGTTTACGGAACGGGTCAGCCGTTGCTAATCATTCATGGCAATGGTGGCTCCATCAATAATTTCATTTACCAGATTCCCTATTTCAGTAAAAAGTATAAAGTAATTATTGCCGATAGCCGGGCACACGGTAAATCAGCAGACAAAGGTGACAGTCTTACTTATGAAATGATGGCAGACGATTATGCAGCATTGCTTGATGTTATGAAAATAGATTCTGCTTATGTTATCGGCTGGAGTGATGGCGGCATTAATGGTTTGCTACTGGCTATCCGTCATCCGGAAAAAGTAAAGAAACTGGCCGTTACCGGTGCCAACCTTGTGCCTGATACTACAGCGGTACCACAACAAATATGGGACATGGTTATCCCGGTTCTTACAGAACTAATAAACAAACCCAACAAGACTGAGCAGGAAAAAAATGGGCTTAAACTTTATAAGCTTTTAGCTGAGCAACCTCATATTCCCCTTACAGATTTACAAACAATAACCTGTCCCACATTAGTTATTGGCGGCGATCATGATGTAATAAAAGAAGAACATACGATGCTTATCTATAAAAACATTCCAAAATCTTATTTATGGATATTACCTGGTTCAGGCCATAGCACACCAGTAGTCTATAAAGATGATTTTAATAAAGTGGTGGACCGTTTTTTTTCTACCCCTTACAGAATCATTGACGGGGAAGGAAGGTTTTTCTAATCCTAACTAAAGCCTAATTGCTTTTCTATTTCAGCAGGAAGTGCCGGTAGTTTTCTTCTTTCAATAAGAAAACTGTTAAGTTGAGCAATTTCCCTGAAGATGTAATGTTTATCAGCCGCAGCTTTTAGATAATCTTTACCTGTACTTCCACCGGTTCCGATTCTTGTTCCTATCATACGATGCACCATATTCATGTGGCGGTAACGCCAACTGCTTAATTGTTCATCTATTTCTAATAATGCGTTCAGCAATTGAAAAGGTAATTGCAATAATGGGTAGCCCCTATACAACATAATAAATAATGCCGCCCGGCAGGCAGCCGGTGTAAGGGTGCTATAGTTTTGAACCGTGGCATCCTTATCAGCACCCATACCAAAAATTTCCTCAAAAGCTGTAAGATTATTTTTTTCGCCTTCGGCAAGACTTGATTGATAGCTTTTTTTATAATTATCCCAGAATGCTTTGTCAGCTCCTTCTTTTAAAAAAGGCATCCTTTCTAACCAACTATTTAATAATTGTAATAATGACTGGC
>JAYVKT010000311.1:0-5889 GCA_043768195.1 Chitinophagaceae bacterium
TTTTAGGAATTTCTGCCTACTATCATGATAGTGCAGCAGCCATCATTTGCGATGGTGAAATAATAGCAGCAGCTCACGAGGAGCGGTTTACCCGTAAAAAACATGATTCTTCCTTTCCACATGAGGCAGTAAAATATGTTTTGAGCGAAGCCGGCATAGAGTTTAAAGACCTGGCGGCTGTTTCATTTTACGATAAACCATTTATCAAGTTTGAGCGCTTACTTGAAACTTATCATGCGTTTACTCCAAAGGGATTAGCTAGTTTTTTAACATCGGTTCCTGTTTGGATAAAAGAAAAGCTCTTTATGAAAAAGATGCTTAAAGATGAGTTCAAAAAATTTGGTAACGCTAAAATACCTATACTGTTTCCCGAACATCACTTATCACATGGTGCCAGTGCATTTTATCCTTCACCATTTGAAGATGCAGCCATATTAACTGTTGATGGTGTGGGCGAGTGGGCTACTACCACTATTGGCCATGGCAAAGGAAACAGCATAACAATGCTGAAAGAATTACACTTCCCTCATTCAATTGGTTTACTATATTCTGCCTTTACTTATTATACAGGATTTACTGTAAACAGTGGCGAGTATAAATTAATGGGATTGGCTCCTTATGGTAATCCTAATTCGCCTCAAACAAAAGAGTTTAAAGAAAAAACTTTAAAAGAACTTGTAGATGTAAGAGATGACGGATCGATTCTGTTGAACATGAAATACTTTGATTATGCAACAGGATTAAAGATGACCAATAATGCAAAATGGACAACACTATTTGGTCTGCCACCACGCAATCCTGAGTCGGAAATAAGCCAGGATTATATGAACATGGCTTTAGCCATTCAGCAGATAACGGAAGAGATTGTAATAAAGCTTGCTAAAACGGCAAAACAAATAACCAACAGCGACAATTTAGTAATGGCTGGTGGTGTTGCATTAAACTGTGTGGCAAACGGAAAACTTATTGAGGAGGGAGTATTTAAAAACATCTGGATACAACCAGCATCTGGTGATGCTGGTGGTGCATTAGGTGCTGCATACCTTGGGTGGTATTTATGGAAAGGAGAAAAAAGAGTAGTAAATAAAAATGTTGCTGATGCAATGAAAGGTGCTTACCTGGGCCCTGAATATGACGATAAAGCAATAATGAGCATGGTGAGAAAGTATGGAGCTCAGTATAAATATTATGAAAACTTTGATGACCTGACAAAAGTTGTAGCTGGTGAATTAGCAGAAGGTAATGTTGTAGGTTGGTTTCAGGGAAGAATGGAATACGGGCCAAGGGCTTTAGGAGGCAGGAGTATTTTGGGCGACGCAAGAAATCCTGAGATGCAGAAAAAAATGAATCTTAAAATTAAGTACCGGGAAGGGTTCAGGCCTTTTGCCCCATCAGTTTTAGAAGAAGATGTGAAAGAATATTTTAAATTAGACAGCACATCACCTTACATGCTGATAGTAATGCCTGTGCAGGAGAAGCATCTTAAGCCTTTACCGCCAAACTACGATTCGCTGGAAATGATGGATCGCCTGTATCATCTTCGTTCAGATATTCCATCTGTAACTCATGTGGATTACTCAGCCAGGATTCAAAGCGTAAGTAAACAAACCAATCCACGATACTGGAATTTAATAAATGAATTTAAAAACCAAACCGGTTACGGTTTACTGGTAAACTCTAGTTTTAATGTAAGAGGCGAACCTATTGTTTGTACGCCTGATGATGCATTCCGTTGTTTTATGCGTACCGAAATGGATTTTTTAGTTGTTGGTAATTTTGTTTTTGATAAAAGAAATCAAACCCAACTGGCTAATGATACTAACTGGAAAGAAGAATTTAAACTGGATTAAAGTTATTTTATGCCGGAACTAAGCGAAAAAAAAAATATCTCTAAAGGAAAAAAACTAAAGTTTGTTTTCTTTACACTGTTATTTCTATTTGGAATAATATTCGTGATCTCCGAGATTATTTTGTCTTTTACACACTACCAATCCAGGTATGATGTAATGAAAAGGGTTTCATATACACAGGCAAAATGGTGGACTTGCGATTCCCTTAATGGACCAAGGTATGTTGCTCACCAGGCTACCCTGGAAGATTCGGTACACTTTTTAAGGGAAATATGGTATTATAAAAGACTGATGATGATCAATAATGATGGTTATCATGACAAAGATGAATTTACCAATATATCGCCTGATAGCGATTCGTTAAAAATACTGGTGGCTGGAGATAGTTTTACATGGGGTGCCTCTGCAGATATTGGAAACTCTTATGTTGATGTGCTGCAAAGCGATATTAATAAAGTACACCCGGCAATTATCTGGAATACCGGCATACCGGCAACCGGAACAAACCATGCACTCTTTACAACAAAAAAATACCTGCCGCTTCAAAAGTCAAATTATGTTGTTTTGGGTTTTTATGTAGGTAACGATTTTGGAGATAATATACTTCCATTCGACAGGTTGGTGTTTAACAAACTTGCTTCCTGCTATAACCAATACGACCTGGATAAGGATTTAAACCCGGTTAAAATATCAAACAGGGAGGCTTATAAAAAAGCTACCGGTTCCTACCCGATGGAGGAATTAAATTTTGTACAAAAAATACTTGTCAGAAGCAGGTGTATTGCTTTTGTCGGCGACCTTAAAACTAAAATCAGTAACAGGTTAAGTGGTAACAAAACCAAGATTGCAGATAAACAATACAACTTTACAAAAGAATATCTTAAACAGCTTAATAATTATGTGAAAGAAAATAATGCCGAATTGATTGTACTGATAATTCCTTCACTGGATGATGTAAAGAAAAAAGAAGTGAATTACCAGAACACCATAAAAATATTAAATGAGCTATCGCTAAAATATATTGACCCTATTGACCAGTTTACCAAAGAAGATTATTTAACTATTGACGGCGGGCACTGGAAAAACAGCGGCCATATAAAAGCAGGCCATGCGTTAAGTAAGTATTTACTGGATTATATAAATACAAAGGGACAAAAGACTTTTAAAAAGAACTAGCATCATTTTAAACGGAATGTGCGGTAGAAAAGAACATTCCGGCTAATACCCAATAAAACTAATTTTTTAAAATTCTGTGATACAGAAAAATATTTATATCGGGGAGAATTTATACACTGTTTCCAAAAAAGAGGAAAGCAACCTCAATTTGTTTTGGTATGGCTTTTTAGTGTACCTCCTGTTTTTTGTTCTGGCATCAACTGAAAGTCCGTGGCTTACTGCTGCAAATTGCCAGGCTGTTCAGATACTAGGCTTTATCGCAATGCTGATAGGTGCATTTGGGGCCATGCGTTATAAGTTTGACAGCAAGTACCTTGAAACACTTTTTACCATCAACCTATTATATTCAGTAACTATTGTTTTAAGAGGTTCCGAGTACGACAAGGAGTCACTAAAAAAAATGTTTCTCGATGTTACGCTTGGTATACTGCCCTATTTTGCATCTGTGGTATTATTGTTTACTAAAAATATAGGGCATTATAAAAAAATATTTAACGTTCTTTTAGTCCTCTGTGTTTTTTTTATTCTAAGTGTTGTTGTTTTTTATGATACACTTCATGATTATGATCGTTTGAATTTATTAAGTCAGGGCCTGGTAGAGCTCTTTACAATAATGCTGGCATTGCCGGTTGGCTTTATATTACTCAACTATCTTTATCATGCCGGCAAAAAACAAATGCTTGGCTTGGGAATGAAAAATATTATTGCCGGAGCAGTTATGTTGCTGGCATTGTTTTTTGCAATTTTCAGAGCACGGCGGGGGTTGATATTTATGTGCGTAAGTTCATTGCTTTGTGTTGGGATGATCTATGTAATCAGCACTAAAAATAAAATGCTTATCATTTTTCTTTCGGTTATTTTAGTAGCTGTAGGATCTGTGTCAATGTCAAATATTAAACTTCCTTCAATGTTTAATTTTCTTTTAGACAGAGGAGATGAAGATACCAGAACAGGAGTTGAGGTATATATGTACAACGATATGTCGGTAAACGACTGGATTATTGGTAAGGGAATTAAAGGATCTTATTATTGCCCTGTTGTAGATAATGTAAATGATGCAGAAGGATCGGGGTATAGAGATAATATTGAGACCGGTTACTTACAAATAATTTTAAAAGGAGGTATAATAAGCCTGGCACTTTTGCTGCTTATGTTTATTCCTGCTGTTTATAAAGGATTTTTCAAATCGAAAAATGTATTATCCAAATCAGCTGCCATGTGGATTTTTTTGTGGATTGTTTATTTAATTCCGGCTGGCGGTATAGTTTTTAATATGAATTATTTACTCGTTTGGATATCAGTAGGAATTTGTTATTCTGAAAAAATTGGCAATATGTCGGATAGTACTATTAAATCTTACCTGCTTGATAAATGATAACAGACTTAATAAACCCTGATACAATAAACCAAACCACAAAAAGTAAAATGTCTTCGCCTAAAGTTTTAATTATTGGCCAACCCTTTAACGACAATTTTGGAGGTGGTATTACCCAGGCAAATCTTTTTGGTGGTTGGGATAAAGATAAAATAGCCGTAGTATGTACCGATCATATGTTTAATAATTTAAACACTGATATATGTGATACTTATTATTTACTTGGTAGTGAAGAATACAAATGGAATTTTCCATTTAATCTTTTGCAGCGTAAAGTTTTATCTGGTAGCGTTAAAGTAAAAAAAACTAATGATACATCCGGCCCGGTATCAGCCAAAGCAAAATTCAGAACAAAAATAATTGATAAATATTTTTACCCGTTTTTAGAATATATCGGTCTCTTCCATAGCATGTCTAAAATTACACTCTCAGATAAATTGTGTAAATGGGTTGATGAGTATAACCCGGATTTTATATACGCTCAGGCATCATCAAGAGAAGGTGTTTTGTTTTGCCGGTTGATACAGGAATACATGAAGAAGCCAATGGTTTATCATGTAATGGATGACTGGCCTTCTACCATCAGCCAGAAGGGGCCGTTTAAAAATTACTGGCATAAAAAAATTGACAGAGAGTTAAAAGCTTTATTGGCGAGGGCAACTGTTTTACTAAGTATAAGCGATGAAATGGCAGAAGAATATAAAAACAGGTACGGTAGGGAGTTCATCACTTTTCATAATCCTATTGAAATAGATTTTTGGAAAAGCCACCAACGTACGAATTACGAATTGAGTGAAACGCCATCTGTTTTATATGCCGGCAGAATTGGAGTGGGTATACAATCATCCCTGGAATCTGTGGCGCAGGCGATTGATAAAGTGAACAGGCAATTTAATAAATCGATACAATTCGTTTTGCAAACAAAGGATAAACCATTGTGGGTTGAAAATTACAAATGTGTACAGCATAAACCGCAGGTAGCCTATAGTGAATTACCAAGGATTTTTGCAGAAGCAGATTTTCTTTTTTTACCTTATGATTTTTCCAATGAATCTATACGATTTATAAAATACTCTATGCCTACCAAGGCGCCTGAATATATGGTGAGTGGTACACCGGTAATAATGTTTGGCCCTGCAGAAACTGCTCTTGTAAAAAATGCGATAAGAGGCAAATGGGCTAAAGTAATTACCGAAGACAGTATTGACGCTCTTGCAGCAGCGATTAACGAATTGGTTACTGATGAGCAGTATAGAAAGCAAATAACAGCAAATGCTATTTCAATTGCAGAAACAAAATTTAATTCTGTTGTAGTCCGTAACAATTTCAGGGAAATTATTACGGCAATTAAAAGTTAAGTTTAAAAAAATCAACTAAGTAAAATATTATTAATCAGCAATAAAAACCCTTTTTTAACGTATTAAATACTGTAAAAATTATATTTAAAAACTAAATTATGAAAAAGAAATTTGCTTTAGTATGCGGCGC
>JAYVKT010000312.1:0-2502 GCA_043768195.1 Chitinophagaceae bacterium
TTGGCAATCAACGGTGTTTCATGCAACGATTCATAGTATGCAGATTCCGCTTTAATACCAGCTTCCACCATGGTTTCAAAAGCCAGTTCCACCCCAGCCCTTACAAAAGCAACCATCAGCAAACCATTGTCAAAAAATTCCTGCTCACTAATTTTGGCATCTGTTGGTGAAGTTTTTTCAAAAGCTGTCTCACCTGTGGCAGCACGCCATTGCAATAAATTTTTATCATCATTGGCCCAGTCTTCCATCATCGTTTTAGAAAAATGTCCACTCATAATATCATCCTGGTGCTTCTGAAACAACGGACGCAAAATATTTTTCAATTCTGTTGACAATTCATACGCTTTCAGTTTTGCAGGATTGCTCAACCTATCCATCATGGCCGTAACACCGCCATGTTTCAATGCTTCCGTAATAGTTTCCCAACCATACTGAATTAGTTTTGCAGCGTATGCTTTATCAATTCCTTTCTCCACCATTTTGTCAAAAGATAAAATAGAACCTGTCTGCAACACACCACATAAAATGGTTTGTTCACCCATCAAATCAGATTTTACTTCTGCCACAAAAGATGAACGCAACACACCTGCTTTATGCCCGCCAGTGGCTACTGCATAAGCTTTTGCCTGCGACAAGCCTTTTCCTTCAGGGTCATTTTCTGGATGCACCGCAATTAAAGTCGGCACACCAAAACCTCTTTTATATTCTTCACGAACTTCCGTGCCGGGGCATTTTGGCGCCACCATAATTACCGTAATATCTTTTCTAATCTGCGTACCTTCTTCCACAATGTTGAAACCATGAGAGTAAGATAATGTAGCACCATGTTTCATCAACGGCATCACTGCTTTTATCACAGCCGTATGTTGTTTATCCGGCGTAAGGTTCAGCACCAAATCAGCCGAAGGAATCAGTTCTTCATACGTACCTACTTCAAAACCATTCTCTGTTGCTTTCTTCCACGATTCCCTTTTTTCCGCAATCGCTTCCTTACGCAACGTGTATGAAATATCCAATCCAGAATCCCTCATGTTCAATCCCTGGTTAAGGCCTTGTGCACCGCAGCCAATAATTACAATTTTCTTTCCCTTCAATACATTCACGCCGTCAGCAAATTCGCTGAGGTTCATAAATTCACAAACACCTAATTGGTTCAGTTGCTCCCGGAGCGGTAATGAGTTAAAATAATTTACCATCGTTTTTGTTTAGTGTTACTCTATGTAGTAACAGGTTTAAATTTTATTTTTTTGTTCCCGGCGACGACAACTTTATTCAGCTTCATTGGCGTCGCACTCTTGTACTTTTTATCTTTATTCAGCAATTACATACTGAAAACTTCTTCCTGCAAATTCAAAAATTCATTCTCCGTTGCTTCTTCTCCGGGTTCCCTGTATTCAAACTCTTTTAGTTTTTTATGGAACCCATCACTGTCTTTGATAATGGCCACCCTGGCGCTTCTTACAAATTCTATCAGGCCATAAGGTTCCAGTATTTTTATAAAATTATCTGTCTCTTCCCGCTGGCCGCTTACTTCAAATACGGTGTAGTCTTTTCTTATCACAACCGCTTTGGCTCCGTGCTGGCTTAGCAAGCGTTCTACCTTTACTTCTTCTGCAATGATCTCTGTAGGTACTTTGTACAAAGCCAGTTCCTGCCAGATGATTTCTTCATTGGTATTGTAGTAAGTCTTTAATACTTCTACTTGCTTTTCAATTTGCCTGCACAGTTTACGCACCACATCTTCTGTTTCGTTGATGACGATGGTGAAGCGGTGAACACTGTCCACTTCAGATGGAGAAGTGTTTAAACTTTCGATATTTATCTTTCTCCTGGAGAAGATAATGGCAATACGGTTCAACAAACCAATTTGATTTTCTGTGTAAACTGTTATGGTATATTCCTGCTTTTGCATGCTGTTTGTTTTTAAATGCTCAATAAAGAACAAAATGTACAAGAGTGCGACGCAACGATGTTCAATAAAGTAACATCGCCGGGTATATATTAAATCTCATCTTTTGAAAGAACAATTTCCGAAACGCCCCTGCCCTGCGGCACCATTGGAAATACATTATTTTCCTTGCCCACCATTATTTCCAGCAAATAACTTCCGACATGATTCAGCATGGTTTGTAAGGCCGCTTTCAATTTACTTCTGTCATCCACTTTTTGTCCGTCGATGTAATAGCCTTTTGCTACTGCCACAAAATCGGGACTGGTGATATCAACAAACGAATATCTTTTTTCATGAAACAATTCCTGCCACTGGCGCACCATACCGAGGAACTGGTTGTTGAGAATAATGATTTTTACATTGGGCTTAAACTGCATGATGGTACCCAATTCCTGTATCGTCATTTGAATTCCGCCATCGCCTGCAATAGCAACAACTGTTCTGTCCGGTGCACCATATTTTGCACCGATGGCAGTTGGCAACGCAAAGCCCATCGTCCCTAATCCGCCGCTGGTAATATTGCTTTTGCTCTCATTGAATTTTGCATAGCG
>JAYVKT010000313.1:0-4778 GCA_043768195.1 Chitinophagaceae bacterium
CCAACCAAATCGGAACCGGTCTGCGCCACCCGCAGGGTTGCCTGCATATTCATCATACAGTCCACTTCAAAACTGGCAATAGAAGCATGATAAACCACCGGAATATCATACAGCACCAGTTGGCGGGTAGAAGTATTGTAATTGCCTTTTACCTGCAGACTGCGGTAGGTATCTTTGAAATAATAATTTAAAACTCCTTTTACATAATTTTTTTCAGGCTGAAGTATAAGTTCAACCAAATAATTATTCGCTGAATTTTTTATTTTAACATTAGCATCGCCATACCAGTAGCCAAATACAGATTGGGAATGGGAGTGTAGGGAAAGAAATAATAAAAATATCAGGGGTATTTTTCGCATGAAAATGTAATATCGGCAAAAACTATTCCACAATTACACGAAGTTTTACACAAGTTATTTCAGGAGCCGCTTAATTTCCCTTTGTACATCTTTTTGCTTGATGCTTTCCCGTTTGTCGTGTAATTTTTTGCCTTTTGCCAGACCAATTTCTATTTTCGCCAGTCGTTCTTTAAAGTAGATGCTTAGCGGCACTATGGTGTAGCCCTTCTCTTTCAACTTGGCAGCTATTTTTTGTATCTCCTTTTTTTTCAACAAGAGCTTTCTGTCCCTTACCGGATCATGATTGTTTAAGTTGCCATGTGAGTATTCAGCGATATGAAATGATTTCAGCCAAAGCTCCCCGTTATCAATCAAGCAATAACTGTCGTTGAAACTTGCTCTTCCTGCCCTTAATGATTTTACCTCGGTGCCAAGCAATACCATTCCTGCTTCATATTTTGCATCTATGAAATATTCATGGTAGACGGAACGGTTTTTGATTTCGGGAACTTTATCCATTCCGCAAGGTATAAAGTTCAAATTTTTTGGAGCCGGAGTTAAATACTGCTACCATGTATTCTCCATTCTTTAGAAGTATAAAACTACTGTTGGATTTTAAATCTCTTCGTTCAAAGTTATCTAACAGCAGATCCAACGGGGTATTAATATTTTTTGATGTAGATGGTTCAAACGTCGGCACTGAAAAGCAAGAGTGGCTATAAACAAGTTTGTTTCTGTATAACTGTAGATAAGGGATGATCTGAAAACTTCCAATCGTAAAATTGAGTGCTGCTCCTAAAAACATCGTCCCGATACTTACAACTGATCCAACAAGTCCCTCAGTTTTTTTTAGGCTTCCAGTTGTTATCGTGATGCTGTCGTTCTCATTTTTCGACAAAAAGATAAAGCCATCACCTGCGCCAAGTTTTCTTAAATAAGCTTTTTCGTTATCCAGTTTCTTGTCATCACCACCGGACAGCCATGTTCCTTTTTGGTTAAAATCTGAGTGAATAATTTTTTGCAGTGATTCATCAGAACTTGCAGCATATTCTTTTACCAATTGTTTTGTAGTTAAATCATAAAACTGGTACTGAAAAAAATAATAAGACGAATTTCGTACTATCAGGTAGTTTTTCCAGATAAGTACAAATGGTGTTTTTAGCGTTTCAGTTTTTGCTTCTGAATTTTTCCTCATATCATTAATCATATAATTTGAAGACGACACGGATAGTTTATTGATGTCAAGTTCCAGAACATTATATCCTGTACTGAGTGGTAGTTGTAGTAAAAGCCATATTTTATCATCTATATAATAAATAGAATTTTTCCCGGCATAACCAATGGCAGAAACGGCATTGGCCCGGGAAACTACCAAATCATCCAATGCGGATTTGTATTTAATTTTTGCAGATTTTGAATATTTTTTGATTTCATCCGGTGAAAGAGACGATTCCGGTAATGAAAATTCAACAGTATCTGTCTCTCCATTTTCCTTCCAGTCATACAGATATAATTTATCTTCCCGATTTGAAAAAGTAAGGATCCGGAGTCCTTTTGGATAAGGCATCACTGCAAGCCTTTTCTCATTGCCTTCCTGATTTTTCAGATCAAGGGAATATATAATGCTGTCTTTTTTTTGTAGAAAATCCGGGGCTACAACTATCACTTTTTTCTTATCTGCATAAATTTCGTACACTGCTTTCTCTAGTTGCAGATCAATTGTGAAAACAGGCGTACCTATAAAACTGCCGTTAAGTGTATAATCTTGTGTCTCGTATTCGTAAGAGTCTTTCAGTTTAAAATCATTATCATAATTATTTCTAACAATCTTGTTAATCACTTGCATGTTGACACGGTATCCATTGTTTTCTTTCAAATGGTAACCAGCAGCTTCATTTCCCTTCGAAAATCCACTGTAAGAATCAAATTCTGCAGTATTTGACTGTGAAAGTATTTTTAAACTAAATAAGAGCAAAAGGATTAATATCCGTAGTATTCTGAACATAAAAATGGTATCAATTTTTAAATAGCCCCAGCACCCTTGCCAGTTTATCCTTCAACTCTTTTCTTGGCACAATGAAATCTAAAAAACCATGCTCTTGTATAAACTCACTGCGCTGAAACCCTTCGGGCAAGTCTTTTTTTATTGTTTCTTTAATAACTCTTGGGCCCGCAAAACCAATCAGGGCATCGGGTTCTGCAATATTTAAATCGCCGAGCATACCAAAAGAAGCAGAGATGCCGCCGAATGTCGGGTCGGTTAATAAAGATATGTAAGGTAGTCTGGCATCACTTAATTGTGAAAGCTTACCGCTTGTTTTTGCCAACTGCATCAGAGAAAAAGCACTTTCCATCATTCTTGCCCCACCACTTTTGCTGATAACCATGTAAGGCATACCGTTCAATATACAATAATCAACAGCACGGGAAAATTTTTCGCCCATTACACTTCCCAATGAACCACCGATAAATTCAAAATCCATACAAGCAATCACAATATCATTACCACCTACTTTTCCTACCGCCACCCTCATCGAATCTTTTAAATCTGTTTTACTCCAGATGTCTTCCAATCTTTTTTTATAAGGCTTCAAATCGGTGAACTCCAGAAAATCTTTGCTGCGGATGTTTTCAAACAACTCCGTGAACTCCATATTGTCAAACAATATGTCGTAATACTCACTGCTGTTAATGCGGTGGTGGAAACTGCATTTTGGGCAAACAAATAAATTTTCCCGAAGTTCTGTTACAGTTCCTATGTGATTACAATCAGGGCATTTTACCCAAAGGCCTTCAGGGGTTTCTTTTTTCTCAGATGTCTTTGTGTTAATCCCTTTTTTGATTCGTTTAAACCAACTGGCTTTCGTTTCTTCCGTTTTCCCTTCTTCACCAGCAAGGTTAGCATCAAAGTCTTCAATTTGTTTCGCCATAACCGGTTGTTGAGTTACAAATATAGGGAGTTTGGGGTTCATGGTTCATAGCCAATGGCTCATAGAATCTACTACCATGAACAGCTTCTATGAACTATTAACAATGAACTATAAGCTATTTTTTCAATACCGTTTCAAACAATTTAAATATACGTTTATACTCATCCGCCCAACTACTCGGTTCTACAAAACCATGATCTTCCATCGGGTAACTTGCCAGTTCCCAATTTTCTTTTCCCAGTTCTATCAATCGTTGTGATAATTTTACTGCATCCTGGTAATGAACATTTACATCTACCATGCCATGACAAATAAGTAAGTTGCCTTTTAATCCTTCTGCAAAATAATAGGGCGAACTTTTTCTGTAAGCAATACTATCATTGAAGGGTTCATTTAAAATATTAGAAGTGTATCCATGATTGTAATTAGCCCAATCTGTAACAGGACGAAGGGCGGCACCTGCCGCAAACACATTTGGCTCGGTAAACATTCCCATCAAGGTAATAAAGCCGCCATAAGAACCGCCGTACAAACCTACGTTCTTAGGATTAACACCATAATTTTTTACGAGATAGTTTACGGCATCTACATGATCACTTAAATCTTTTCCACCCATGTGGCGATAGATGCCGGTTCTCCAATCCCTGCCATAGCCTGCACTGCC
The DNA here is from genome assembly GCA_043768195.1 of Chitinophagaceae bacterium. Lineage (GTDB taxonomy): Bacteria > Bacteroidota > Bacteroidia > Chitinophagales > Chitinophagaceae > JJ008. Next base: position 3,933 of record JAYVKT010000313.1, read on the forward strand.
ACGATAATCAATGTCTAATACATAATAACCGTTATCAGCCAGCATATTATTAAACATATACTCCCTGAAATAACTGCTCCACCATTTATGTGCATTTTGCAAATAGCCTGCACCGTGTACAAAAAGTACCGCTGGTTTATTGGGATGCGGGTTAGTTGGTTTATAAATTCTTGCATATACAGGTGCGCCATCAGCAGCGGTAATTGTAATTACTTCGGGATCTTGCCATGCGTAGGATCTAAATTCTTCGCTTTGTGCTTTATTAGTAACCTGCTCAATCTTACCACCTGCTTTATTTTCCTGTAAATATAATTCCCAGGGTTTAGTAGAATAGGAGTGCAGAACAGCGAGGTACTTTTCATCTGGTGAGATAGTTACCTGGTTCGCACCTGTCATGGTGGTTATCTTTTCCTTTTTCGCATCGGCAATATTCAATCTGTAAAAATGCTGCTCACCCGGATGCACTTCGTTGGCAGTAATGTAGAAATATTTTTTATCCCTTGATAATTGTGCCTGCTGCACTTCATACTTACCACTTGTCAATGCTTTCTTTTCAGCAGTTATAACATTTATTGTATATAAATGAGAATAGCCGGTTGCTTCTGATCTGTACCAGAAAATATTTTCATCTATCCAGCCAGTGTTGCCACCACCAAAGCCACCAGTACCCGGGCCGCCAATCCATGCTTCATCCCTTTGCCTGTCTAATAATTTCAATTTATTGGTTGCTGTATCCCACAACAGCAGCCAGCGATCCTTATTGTCTTGCGACCGGATATCAACTACGGCATTTGTTCCTTTTGGCGACCAGGACAATGAAGTAAATTGAAGTGGACGGTTTACCGG
>JAYVKT010000314.1:0-7814 GCA_043768195.1 Chitinophagaceae bacterium
CTTGCCGATTTCCACAATTTCAATCAGCTTGGTGGGGTCGTTATCGAGGTCCACCATGTTGCCGGCTTCTTTAGCAGCAGCAGTACCGCTATTCATCGCTACACCAACATCAGCCTGCGCAAGTGCAGGCGCATCGTTGGTACCATCACCCATCATGGCAACTAATTTTCCACTTTCCTGTTCCCGGCGGGTATAATTCATTTTATCTTCTGGTTTTGCTTCAGCAATAAAATCATCCACACCGGCTTTTTCTGCAATGTATTTTGCTGTTAACGGATTATCACCAGTTACCATCACTGTCTTTACTCCCATTTTGCGCAGCCGTTCGAAACGTTCCTGTATGCCGGGTTTGATGATGTCTTGTAATTCTATTACACCTTGTATTACATTATTAACTGCCAGCACCAGTGGTGTGCCGCCATTTGATGCAATAAGGCGAACCCTTTCCGTAGTTTCATCAGGAACAGTATGGCCATTGTTCAAGGCTATTTTTTTAATAGCATCAAAAGCTCCTTTTCTAATTATCATTCCATCAGGTAAGTTCACACCGCTGCTTCTTGTTTCAGCAGTAAACTCAATCATTGTTGTGCCAGCAGGTAATTGTTTTACATGAATATTCTTTTCCCCGGCCAGTTCAACGATTGATTTTCCTTCGGGAGTAAAATCTGTCAACGATGCAAAAACACAGTTGCTGATAAAGTCATCCATATTTATATTATAAGCTGGCCAGAATTGTGTGGCCTTTCTGTTACCAATCGTTATCGTTCCTGTTTTATCTAATAACAACACATCAATATCACCTGCTGTTTCTACTGCTTTACCACTTTTTGCAATTACGTTTGCTCTTAAAGCTCTGTCCATACCTGCAATACCGATGGCAGATAATAAACCGCCGATGGTGGTAGGTATTAAACAAACAAATAAGGAAATAAAAGCGGCAATGGTAATAGGTGTGTTGGCATAATCTGCAAATGGTTTTAGTGTCACACACACAATGATGAAGATGAGTGTGAAAGCTGCCAGTAATATTGTCAATGCAATTTCATTCGGTGTTTTTTGTCTTGATGCACCTTCTACGAGGGCAATCATTTTATCGAGGAATGATTCACCAGGCTCTGTTGTAACTTTCACTTTTATTCTATCGCTTAATACTTTGGTGCCGCCTGTTACAGATGATTTATCTCCACCGGATTCTCTTATAACAGGAGCTGATTCACCGGTAATAGCCGATTCATCAATGGTGGCAATACCTTCCACTATTTCTCCATCCATCGGAATAATATCACCCGGCTCACAGATAAAGAAGTCACCTTTCCGCAGTTGTGAAGAGGGAACTGTTTTATAGTCATTCATTCCCGAAGTACCTGCATTCACTTTCTTCGCAGGTGTATCTTCTCTTGTCTTCCGCAAACTTTCTGCCTGTGCCTTACCTCTTGCTTCGGCTAATGCTTCAGCAAAGTTGGCAAACAGTACTGTGAGCAAAAGAATAAGGAAGATGGTAATGTTATACCACAATGCACCTTGCGAATTATCGCCAGTAAATAATTGATACAAGCTGACAACTAACATGATGATAGTACCGATTTCTACGGTAAACATCACCGGGTTTTTAATCATCAACCTGGGATTGAGCTTGGTAAATGATTGGCCGATAGCGGTGCCAACTAATGCCGGGTCAAATAATTTTATAGAACGTTTATTTGGTATCATGATTTCATTTATTAAAAGATTATAAGAGCCTGTAATACTTATTGCAAAATGCTCATCCGTGTTACTTCAGTACAAGAGTGCGACGCAAGGGACGATGATAGTAGTACTACAGCTGGCTTCATACATTTTATTTTTACATTGAAAAGAATTCTGCAATAGGTCCGAGTGCCAGTGCAGGTAAATAAGACAAGGCTGTTAATATTAATATCACGGCGAGTGTCATTACACCGAATGTGCCGGAGTCTGTTCTTAATGTGCCCGGTGATTCAGGAATGAATTTTTTCTTAGCCAGTATGCCTGCAATAGCAATGGGTGCAATGATGGGTAAGAACCTACCGATGAGTAATACGATACCGGTGGTTACATTCCAGAAAATATTATTATCACCCAGGCCTTCGAAGCCACTGCCGTTATTTGCATTGGCTGATGTAAACTCATACAGCATTTCTGAAAATCCATGATACGATGGATTATTGAGCCATGCACCGGGTTTTACCTGCCACGCAATATCCGGATGATGAGCTACCATGTAAGCAGCGAGTGCCGTAAATCCTTTTATTAAAAATGCAGAGAGCAGTGTGATGAGTGCTGCAATTTTTACTTCCCTTGCTTCTACTTTATGCCCCATAAATTCCGGAGTTCGTCCCACCATTAACCCGGAAATAAAAACAGCAATGATGATGAAGATGAAATAGTTTAGTATGCCGACACCTACACCGCCATACAAGGCATTAATCATCATGTCGAGTAAGATAACACCGCCACTCATCGGTGTTAAGCTATCATGCATACCATTTACCGAACCGTTGGATGTAGAAGTGGTGGCCACACTCCATAAAGCAGTAGCTGCCGCACCGAGTCGCACTTCTTTACCTTCCATGCTGCCAGTGGTTTGTGCTATGCCTAGTTTATCAATAGCCGGGTTACCTTTTGTTTCATAATAAATATTAATGGCGCAGAAGATGACAAAGAGAAATGTCATTACTCCAAAAATTACTTTAGCCAGTTTTCTTTTATTGAGATAAAAACCTAAAGCGAATACTAATGCAATCGGGATTAATAAAATAGAAATCGTTTCTACTGCATTGGTGATGTAATTAGAATTTTCTAACGGATGTGCAGAGTTAACACCGAAAAATCCACCACCATTGGTGCCAAGTTGTTTAATAGCAATCATACCGGCAGCAGGGCCTCTTGATACCTTTACACTATCGCCTTGTAAGGTGACGATACTGTCTTTTCCATCAAAGCTTGTGGGTGTGCCGTTGAAGGCAAGAATTATTGCAACAATTATTGATAATGGGAATAAAATTCTGGTAACAGATTTTACAAAATAGTTCCAGAAGTTGCCGAGGTTCTGTGTAGTTTTTTCTTTGAATGCATTTAATAATGCGACTAATGCCGCAATGCCAGTAGCAGCACTTACAAATTGTAAGAAAGTGATGACAAACAACTGGGTGAAATACGTTAATCCTGACTCACCTGAGTAGTGTTGTAAATTACAGTTGACTAAAAAACTAATAGCGGTATTAAAAGCCAGGTCTGGTGTTTGTCCGGGGTTGCCATCGGGGTTCAATGGTAATTTATCCTGGAAGATTAGCATAAAGAAAGCATATACTAACCATAGCATATTAATGGTAAGCATAGCTTTCAGGAACTGTTTCCAATTCATGCTTTCAGTGGGGTTAATGCCGCAAATCCTGAAGAAGAAACGTTCAACAGGGTTTAAAAAGTTGGTAATAGATTTTCCGCCTGCAAACACATTGGCGATATACTTACCCAATGGATAAGCCAGCAGCAGTGTAGCCAGGAAAATAAGTATGGTGCCTAAAATTTCGCTGTTCATTGCCTTAGAATTTTTCTGGTTTTAGTAAAACGTAAACGAGATAGCCGAATACGAGAATGGATAGAATGAATAGTACGTTCATCATAAAAAATAATTTTACTCCCCTTTAGGGGATGGGGGCTAAATTTTTTCGAACCAGTCAATAGATTTAAAAAAGAACCAGAACAGTATTAACCCGGCGGCGATGAGAATAGCGGTGAGCATAGTGTTGTGTTTGGCAAGCATATGCCAACGGAGTGCCGGAGCAACTGCAATAAAAAAAGTAGTAAGCAGGATGCATTACTGGTAAGGGTTTGGCAGTATTTTACTGTTTGGAACAGAGTCTAGTTGAAATAGAAAACCCTTCCATTTTGGAAGGGTCGATTGTCATTTTGGAAAAGTTTTACAGAAGATGATACTCTTCAATCTTCCTATAAAGCGTCGTCAACCCAATACCCATCAACTTCGCCGCTTCCGTTTTATTCCCCTTAGTGTAATTCAATACTTTTTGAATATGCAATTTTTCTGCTCCGGCTAATTCAAAAGCAGAATGTAATGATTGCGGATGAGCAGATTGTAATTCTAAAGGCAGGTTTTTAGCAGTCAGTTCATTTCCATCATTCAATATCACGGAACGTTCAATAATATTTTTTAACTCCCGGATATTTCCCGGCCAGTTGTAGTGTTGCAATGCTTCCAGGTATTCTTTTTGTAAAACAGGAACTGCCTTATTTGTTTTGGCAGCAAACACCATCGCAAAATGATTTGCCAATGCCGGAATGTCTTTTATTCTTTCACGAAGCGAAGGCAATAAAATTTGAAAAACAGATAAGCGATAGAATAAATCGGAACGAAAATGATTGGCTTCAATTTCTTTATTCAAATCCCTGTTGGTGGCAGCGATAATGCGGACGTTTACTTTTAATGTTTTGGTATCACCCACTTTAATAAACTCGCCGGTTTCTAATACTCTTAATAAGGTGGCTTGTAATTCAGCAGGCATTTCACCAATCTCATCCAAAAAAATAGTACCGCCATTCGCTTCTTCAAACAATCCTTTTTTATCTTTTACAGCTCCGGTAAAGGCACCGGCTTTATGTCCGAACAATTCGCTTTCTAATAACTCTTTACTAAAGGCACTGCAATTAACGGCTACAAATGATTTTTTTGCCCGATTGCTATTATTATGAATGGCCTGTGCAAATACTTCTTTACCCGTCCCCGTTTCTCCCAGTAATAAAACCGTAGCATCCGTTGCTGCTACTTTCTTTGCCAGCTCAATTGCTTGCTGAACAGGAACAGAGTTTCCTATTATAGTTTCAAAAGAATATTTATTGCTGAGTTGTTTTTGCAGTTGCTCCACTTTTTTGTGCAACTGTACTTTCTCTATCGCCCTGTTCAGCAGCGGAATTATTTTGTCATTGTCATCGCCTTTGGTGATGTAATCAAAGGCCCCGTTCTTCATCGCCTGCACACCATCGGGAATATTACCGTAAGCAGTAAGCAGAATAATTTCAATAGAAGGGTATTTCGGTTTTACCTGTTTTAAAAAATCAACACCGTTGCCATCGGGGAGTTTTACATCGCATAGTATAACATCGATATTTTCCCTGCCTAAAACTTTTGAGGCAGCGGAAAGACTGCCAGTTTCCAGCACGGCAAACCCTTCCAGCGAAATAATCCTTGTTAAGAGTTGCCGCAGCTTTTCTTCGTCGTCTATGATGAGAATTGAAGTCATTTAATTTTTAATAGAAAGATTTTCAAAGCTATGCAAAATGATTTCGTTTTCGGTATGAAAGCCCGGCCCGGAGGTTTAAAATACTTTTTCTTTTTCCTTTTCTTTAATTAGCTTACAGTTAATACCACATTGTTTTACACCATGATGAAATTTGCAGCAGCCATTATTATATTTCTTTCACCCGGAACCATTAATGCCCAGTTGCCGGCACAACAGCAGAAAGTCCTTGTGTTAAAAACAATGGTGGAACGAAAGCATTACTCTCCCCGCCTGATAGATGATAGTTTTTCTGTTGCTGTCTTCCGGACAATTTTAAATGCGGCAGACCCCAGGCGGCTTTTATTTACCGCAACAGATTATCAGCAATTATTTGTTTTCAGCACCAGGCTTGATGATGAAATACAGGGCAACGGCTGGGGCTTTTATGATAAGTTTAGTGAGCTGTATAAAAAAGCAGTACTGAGGGCAGACACTATCATAAATAAATTATTACAAAAAACATTTGACTATTCTACTGCTGAAACAATTACCTCTTCAAGAAGCAGGAACGGGGGTTTTACATTTTCGCCAGATGTGGCGGCATTAACCAACAAATGGAGCCGCTACCTGAAGTACCTCATATTGGATAATGTATATGATGCGGTAAGCGGAGACAGCACAAAAAAAATAACTTTCAAAGCAGCACTCGTATCTATGGAACCTTCCATAAGGGAACTAGTAAAAAAGGCAGAACTGAAAGCTTTAAAAAGAATTGTTGACTACCCGGCTGGTTATGCGGCATTAGTCAGCGAAACGTACCTGAATGCTGTTGCCACCAGTTTTGATCCGCATACCAATTATTTTTCTCCGCAGGGTAAAGAAGAGTTTCAGGCAGAGTTAAGTACTGAAGCCTATTTCTTTGGAATTGTATTTGGGGAAAACGAAAAAGGCCAGATAGTAATTGATAAACTTACGCCGGGTGGTGCCGCATGGAAATCGGGAGAAATACACCAGGGCGATGAACTGGTAAGCCTGCACTGGGAAGGAAAAGAAGTGCAGGATATGACAGGCGCCACTATGGAAGAAGTGTATGAAGTGCTGGACCAATCCATCCATGATAAATTACTTTTCCGGTTAAAAAAATCAGACGGCACTATGAGTATGGTTTTTCTTCGTAAAGAAAAAACTGAAAATGAAGAGAACATTGTAAAAAGTTTTGTGCTAAAAGGCGACAAAAAAATTGGTTACCTGTTGCTGCCGGGTTTTTATACCGAATGGGAAAACGAAACCGGATCAAGTTGCGCTAATGATGTGGCCAAAGAAATAATAAAACTAAAAAAAGAAAATATTGATGGATTGATATTGGATGTCCGGTACAACGGTGGTGGCTCAGTGGGCGAAGCATTGGAAATGATTGGCATCTTTATAGACGAAGGGCCGCTGGCGGCAACAAAAGAGAAAAGTGGAAAATTAATAACACTAAAAGATCCGAACCGGGGTACCATCTATGACGGGCCGCTGGCGTTAATGGTAAATGGACAGAGTGCATCAGCATCAGAATTGCTGGCCGCTGCCCTGCAGGATTATAACCGGGGCGTAATTGTTGGCAGTACTACTTATGGCAAAGCAACCGGGCAGGCAATGTTTCCGCTGGATACTATTACCAGTAAAGAATTTTCGGGCAAAGAAAAAGGGGATATTATAAAAATCACCGTCGGAAAATTATACCGGGTAAACGGACAAACAACACAATTGCATGGCGTTGCTCCCGATGTACTGATACCAGATGCATTTGACGGGCTTGAGATGGGAGAAAAATTTGAAGATTTTCCACTGGCTGCCGACTCTGTTAAACGTAATAATTATTACAAGCCGCTTCCATCTTTGCCTGTTGGTGAACTGGCTCATCGCAGTGCCGCAAGGGTAATTGATAATCCCGGGTTTCAGGTCATTAAAAAAATTGTGGGAGAGCAACAAAAAGCCATGCAACAGCAAACCCGTACCATACCGCTGAAGGCAGAATTGTTTGAAAAATGGGCTCAGCAACAGGAGTTAGATTTAAAAGCGATGGAGGGTGAAGGCTCACCCACCAGTAAGTTTACCGCCGACAATCATGGGGCGGATAAGCAACTGCTGGCAAATAACCCCTATGCAAAAGAAATTAACCAGGAATGGTTAAATAACCTGGCTGCAGATATTTATATACAGGAAGTGTTTCTTGTATTAACTGATTTAATAAATTTACAGAAAGGTGCCACCAAAAATTAATTTAGTATGAATCATTACATGAAGAAACCCCTTTTCCTTATTTCTGTTTTTGTATTGTGCTTCTCAGCCCGTTCCACTGCACAAACTTACGAGACGGCCGTGCAGTACCTTGATTATATCAACAAACAGAACTCCGATCTTACGGCAAAATATTTGTTTTACCTCAGCGCCGTGTCGCATGGTAAAAGTGCAAGAAAGGTAGAAAAAAGAAGGGCAGAAGTGGTGAATGCCATCAGCGAAACTAAGTATAGTATTATGGCCATGCCCCCGTGGAAAGGCGATAAATCATTAAAA
>JAYVKT010000315.1:0-10287 GCA_043768195.1 Chitinophagaceae bacterium
TGCTGGATAGTTTTATCCGCATCGCCCCGGTGCCCAGGAGCAGGGAAACATCTGTGCGTGCCGTTGATGTGAATGAAGATAAATTCAGCGGATTTATATTTAAGATACATGCCAACCTCGATCCCAAGCACCGCGACAGGATTGCTTTTATGCGTGTTTGCAGCGGCAGATTTGAGCGTAACAAATATTTTCACCATGTAAGGCTGGATAAGGATATGCGTTTTAGCAACCCTTACAGTTTTATGGCCCGCAATAAGGATATTATTGATGATGCCTATGCAGGGGATGTGGTGGGTTTGTTTGATTCAGGTAATTTTAAAATTGGGGATACCCTTACTGAAGGCGAAGATTTTTATTTTACGGGTATTCCTTCTTTCTCCCCCGAGATATTTAAGGAAGTCGAGAATAAAGACCCGATGAAAGCGAAGCAGTTGGAGAAAGGTTTGTTGCAATTAACAGATGAAGGAGTGGCGCAGTTGTTTACCCAGTTTGGCGGTAATAAAAAAATAATCGGCTGTGTGGGTGAGCTGCAGTTTGAAGTGATACAATACCGTTTGCTGCATGAGTATGGTGCGTCGGTTATTTTTAATTCATTGCCTTTTTATAAAGCTTGCTGGTTGACTAGCAAAGACCCGAAGAAGCTGGTGGAGTTTCTTCGGTTTAAGCAGGCGAATGCGGCGGAAGATAAGGATGGTAACCCGGTGTACCTGGCGCAGAGTGAGTGGTTTTTGAATACGGAGATTTCGAATAATGCGGATATTGTGTTTCATTTTACTTCGGAAATACATAAGTAAAGTTGCTCGCAAAGACGCAAGGAATACATGAATACAAGTTAACCACAGATGAACACGGATTAACACAGATTTTTTCTACTACGCTGAAATAAAATAGTGATGATGTCATAATTCATTACACCGAACTCGAAACTCATAACTCAAAACCCGTAACTGATTTATGACCATTTTTATTACTAAACGACTGCGAGTAAGGCATTTCACCTTGTCGGATGCGGATAATTATTTTGCCTTGCAGGGTAATGCGGAGGTGATGCAATATATACGGCGACCGAGGACCAGGGAGGAGAGTGATACTTTTTTGCAGGAGAAAATTTTGACGGCATCACCAAGAGATTTTAAAGGTTATTGGGCAGTGGAAGAAAAAGACACTGGTTTGTTTGTGGGATGCTTTGTTATTATCCCTATTCCGGATGATATAGAAAAAACACAGTTAGGCTATTCCTTTTTGCCGGAACATTGGGGCAGGGGTTATGCATCAGAAGCAACCAAAGAAGGAGTGAATTATTTTTATAATAGAACACCATTAACAGAAATATACGGGGTGACAGAAACGCCAAATATTGCTTCGCAAAAAGTGTTATTGAAATGCGGTTTTAAATTGCTTAAAACAAAGATGGAAGGGGAGAAGGAGTTGGTGGTGCATATTATTAAGCGATAGATAAAGCCTTTACCTGATTAACACAAAAGTTCCTTTCCGGAAAACAGAACCTTCGCAGGTGGTTTTTGCTTTAATCATATAGACAAACACAGCGGGGTTTTGTAGCAGCCCCTTATATCTTCCATCCCAGCATTCACCGGGATTTTTTGTAAAGAATATTCTTTGTCCCCAGCGGTTATAAATGCTGAACTCCAGTTCGATAATATTTCCCCAGTATTTTATACCATAGCAATCATTTTTACCATCGTTGTTTGGGGTAAACCCGGTAGGCATTAAGTAACCGCCTTTATTAAGATTGCTGACATTTACTATTACACTGTCATAGTTAACACAGCCGGCGAGGGTGGTGCCTGTTACAATATACTTAGTGGTGACAGTTGGTGTGGCAATGGTGCTGCCGGAGTTGGGGTTGCTTAATGTTCCGGCTGGTGTCCAACTGTATTGTGCTCCACCACTGGCTATTAACTGGCTTTGCGTTATAATGCAATCAATATCGTTTGATTTATTAGCAATAATAGTGGGTAGCGGTAAAACAGTAATTGTTACCGACAATGTTGTGGTATTACTGCAAAGTGTGTCGTTGATCTGAACTGAATAAACAGTTGTAGCCGTCGGTAAAGCTGTTGGGTTAAATATATTGGGATTGTCTAATGAACCGGCAGGTTGCCACAGATAAATGTCTCCACCACTTGCATTCAGTTGTACCGTTTTAGTTGTACAAATACTTGCAGGTGGTATAATGCTGAATCCATTTGCTGAACGAACAGTGACCAAAACTGAATCTCTTTTTGAACACCCGGAAGCATTGGTGGCAGTCAGGTAGAACATTGTTGTTACGGGTGGGGTGGCGGTGGGATTTAGTATTGTTGAATTATTGAGGAAGACGGCCGGTGTCCAGGTATATTGTGTAGCACCGTTTGCAGTTGCCTGTAATACTGTTGAGTTAATATTACAAATCGTATCATTCGGTCCTGCATCCAAAGTGAGTATGGAGGCGGTTATATTTCTGCTGATACTATCCTTGCACCCATTGATATCGGTTACTACTAATTTTACTGTATAAGAGCCGGGTGCATAGGTGTGGGTAGTGTTTTGTGTGTTAGCAGTGCCGCCATCGCCAAAATACCATTGCCAGTTGGCAATAGCATTTGTATTGGTGTATCCTAATCCTTTAAAATCAAAATTATCGCAGGTCAACAAGCTGTCCTTGATTCTTACGGAGTCAATATTGGGTCGGAAGGGGATGTTGTCGATGGGTACAATCAGATTGAAAAGAGCAGTACCTGGTTGGCCAGCAGTAGCACCCCCTGAGCTGTTTCCATCCTGGGTAAGTACACCATTTACTCCTCCGGTATTGATATTTGTTACACTACCTGGTAGCGAAGCATTTTTAATAAATAACAAGCCGCCGCTGCCACCACCCCCGCCACCAATTTTGCCACCAAGGGGTACACTACCAATCATGTCTGCACCTTTACCTCCTTTATTTTCTACTGTTATATTGTCCATAAACTGATTAACACTTAATAGTACTGAACCAGCAGCAGCACCACCACCCATTCCATCGTGACAATCGGGGGAAGCAGGTATTGTGCAGGCTCTTGCATTGTTACCATTTGCAAGAATTTTATTACTATTCGTCTTCAGTTTGTCGGCGAGGAGAATAATAATTCCACCTCCATTGCCTCCATCCGGGGGAATGTTACCCGGATTATCAGCCTGCCCTGCACCACCACCCCCGCCAGGAAAAATCTTATTTATTGCTGTAGAATAAGTCATTGAACGACCGCCGATACCACGGTTATCAAAAGGAGCCCCACCACAATTGTCTAATGAATAACCACCCAGGCCGCCTGCACCGCCATTAGCACCACCGCCACCACCACTGTTGTGCCCGAGACCACCCCCGCCACCATTTGCTGAACTTCCTTTGCCATAATTAATATTCTGAGATAGAGTTGCAATACTTTCTCCTTTTTGACCTGCAAGGGAATTGCTGACTTGCGGATAATGGAAATTATTCTGAAAACAATTAAGAGTCGCATTTTCGGAATTGAAACCAATACCGCCTTTAAAACCCTTGTCACTTACATCAATATTAGCATTCAGGTTAATGGTGTCTTGCACATTCAGCACCAGCACTCCACCTTTGTTTCCATCCCATGGCAGGCAGGTTAGTGTGGAGGTAATATTTGCATTTTGATAAAAGGGTATTCTTACCAACTGTACTTTTCCGTCCGGAATAGTATATGATCTTGTAATTGTATTTTTTAATTCAATAACATTCCCTGCTTTGCTTTTTACATAATTGATTTCATAATTCCCTGCATTACCGTAATTGGTAATTGTTCCAAAAGCTGCGGTGTTAGTAGAATCAATAACTGCCCCTTTCATTTGTATCAGCAAAGCTGTATCGCCAACATTAAATGTACTGGCATCTTCTACCGTAATTTTATTTTCGCAGGGGTTAAGGGCAAGTACAGGGGTGTAAGTATTGATAACGCCGCCGATGTTTGTGCCGGTTGTCAGTGATGAACAGTCGCCGTATGCTTTTACTTCGTCGGCGTTGATGGCTCGGTTGTAAATTCTGATTTCGTCCATAACGCCATTGAACCAATAGGGAAAAGAAGGATTGTTCATTTTGCCCAAGAACAGATCATAGGAATTGCTGAAGGTTATACCATTGGCCGGGCTTGAAACTTTTAATTCGCAATTCACATAAATTTTTGCAGTAGTTCCATCGCAGGTATAGACAACATTAAACCATTGGGTGGTATTTATGAAAGGATTATATCCTCCAGCCGGAATAACTGTATTGATTCCGTAAAAATTCTGATGGGTCACATCTGGAATTGGATTAGGGCAATTTTGTCCATTGGTAAAAGCATAATCATCATATCGAAGCATATAATTACCTGTCAAATAATCGTCATCACCCTTCATAACAATATTATTACCGTGACAAACACCCGGATAAAAACTACTAACTTTTACCCATGCACAAACAGAGATTTGAGTTGTTGGATTAATTGACGGGCTGTTAGGTATGCGGATATAGTTGTCAATACCATTAAACTGGTAAGCACTGTTTGTATTGCCAAATCGATCAGCAGTAAGGGTCGCATTATTAAAAGAAGGATTATTGTTATTACCGCTTATGTCATTGGCATTGCCTGTAAAAGGATAGTAAGCCCTCAATCCCAGTGTCAGGTTTACCTGGGCAATGGCAGCATTTGAAATGAGTAAAAGGATAATCAGAATTCGGTTCATGGGTAATTGCATAAATACGTCAGCTAACTTACTTAATAACGGTGATACCTGTATAGTTATGTGGCGTTATCTTTTTCAATTCTTTTCGTATCTCTTCTTTTACTTTCAGCCCATCAATAAACTGGTGAATAGCTTTTTTATCAATCCTGTTATTTCCCCTTGTTAAGTCTTTCAATGCCTCGTAAGGGTTTGGATAATTTTCCCGGCGCAGAACAGTTTGAATAGCTTCTGCAACAACAGCCCAGTTATTATCGAGGTCGTCATAGATTTTCTGGTCATTAATTATCAATTTGCCCAACCCTTTCTCAATGGAACGAAATGCAATTAACGTATGTGCAAACGGAACACCAATGTTTCTAAGCACTGTTGAGTCGGTTAGATCTCTTTGTAACCTTGATACCGGTAGTTTAGATGCGAGATATTCAAAAATTGCATTCGCCATTCCGAGGTTCCCTTCTGCATTTTCAAAATCAATCGGATTAACTTTATGCGGCATGGCCGATGAGCCCACTTCGCCTTTCTTCGTTTTTTGTTTGAAATATTCCATGGATACATAACTCCACACATCTTTACAAAAATCAGCAAGGATGTTATTAATCCTTTTCATACAATCAAAATGTGCGGCCAGGTTGTCGTAGTGTTCAATTTGTGTGGTAAATTGCTGCCGGTTCAATCCGATTTTCGATACAAACTCATTGGCAAATTTTATCCAGTCAATTTTTGGGAATGCTATATGATGTGCATTGAAGTTGCCGGTGGCACCTCCAAATTTTCCGGTAAAAGGTATTCCGATAAATTGCTCTATCTGATTTTCTATCCTTTCTACAAATACCATTATTTCTTTACCCAATTTAGTAGGGCTGGCAGGCTGGCCATGTGTGTGTGCCAGCATGGGGATGTCTTTCCATTGAACAGCCAGAATTTTTAATTCTGTATTCAGGTTAAGCAGTGCAGGTAGGTACTCATATTCAATAGCATGTTTCCATGATAACGGAACAGCCGTATTGTTGATGTCCTGCGATGTTAATCCGAAATGAATCCACTCCTTAGCCTCTTTACCACCGGCTTTTTCTAATTCATTTTTTAGAAAATATTCAACTGCTTTCACATCATGATTTGTAGTAAATTCAATCTGCTTTATTTCCTGTGCATCTTCAGGGCCAAAATCTTCGGCCAGTTTTTGCAGGTGTTTGACAGTTTTACCGGGGAGCTTAAAAAACTTTTTGTGTTCAAGAAACAGCAGGTATTCGATTTCCACCAGCACCCTGTATTTGATTAACGCATATTCAGAAAAATATTCGTCGAGGTGATGTACTTGTTTACGATAGCGGCCATCAACAGGGGAGATAGAAGTGAGTGCTGTAAGTTCCATGGAGAGTTTATAGTTTATAGTTTATAGTTTTTGATTTCTTTCACCCCGATTTCTCATTCATGTTTCTAAACCTATATAAACTGTGTTGTGATTATATTTGCTGCAAAGATAACAAACACAAATTGTAGTAATGAGTGACAAAAACTCTCCGCCTTCCGGCGGATTTGGGGGCAAGAAGATTAGAGTAGGAGTTGTTAATTACCTCAATACAAAGCCGCTGTTATATGGCTTGGAAAAAGAACCTATCAGCAGCCGGATTGGACTCATTGGCGATTATCCTGCTAGGCTGGCGCAGATGCTGATAGATAATGAGATTGATCTGGGACTGGTGCCGGTAGCAGTACTTCCACGGCTTCCCGAGTATCATATTGCAGGTGATTACTGCATCGGAACAGAAGGGGAAATCGCATCGGTTGCCCTTTTTAGCGAAGTGCCGATGAGTGAAATCAAAAAAGTTTATTTGGACTATCAGAGCAAGACTTCTGTTGAACTGCTAAAATACCTGATGAAAGAATACTGGGGTATTAATCCTGAACTTATTGAAGCAAGGGATGAAGATTATCGCAAGGAAATAAAAGGAACTACTGCCGGATTAGTTATCGGCGACCGGGCATTTGAGCAACGAAAAATCTCCACATTTATTTACGACCTCGGTTCTGAATGGCGGTCAATAACCGGCCTGCCTTTTGTTTTTGCGGCTTGGGTAAGCACAAAGAAATTACCTGATGATTTTATTCGATTATTAAATGAGGCCAATGCTGCCGGTATGAACCATATTGATGAGATTGTGGCTGCTAATCCCTTTGATTTGTACGACCTGAAAAAATACTACACACTACATCTTAGCTACAAGCTTGATTTGCAGAAACAAAAGGGGCTGGAACTCTTCCTCTCCGTGTTAAAAACGACCTGAATAGTCGTTAAAAATCAATATTTTCGCAGCCTTATTTTCCTTTATGGCAGAAACACTGGGAATGCTTTGCGACAAGCTAACAATTGTAAAGCTAAAGCAATATCATACTGAGGATAATGACAGGCTCATTAGCCTGGGAAAACAAGCTGTACAACTACAGGCGGAAATTGACGAATACGTTAATGATGCAGTACATGGAAATATTCCTGTGGAGAGAATGACTTTTGATGCCAATAAGGTATTTAAGAAAGAAGGAAATGCCGTGGAAGAAGTTACCGGCAATTTTGGAGAAGTAATGTACCAGTTGGCAGATGTAAACTGCAGGCTGTGGCATGAGCAGGAAAAAGTATATGAATTTGAAACAGTACCGGCAGAAGAAAAAGATAAAGTGGTAAAAAAACTGGCTTTGCTAAACCTTGAAAGAAATAAATGTATAGACAGGATAAATAACCTTTTCACCGCTACAATCCTGAAAAAAACAAATTAATCATGCACATCAGAAAAAGAACTACTTGCCGTGTTTGTGGTTCCTCATCACTAAAAAAAGTTATTGACCTCGGTCCGCAATATCTCCAGGGGTCTTTTATAAAACCCGGAAAAGAGATGCCGAGTACCCGTAAGATTGATTGCACACTGGTTCGCTGCAATCCTGAAAAAGATGAAAATGCCTGCGGTCTTTTACAAATGGAACATTCTGTGCCACCAGAAATTTTATATGCTGCTTATTGGTATCGCAGTGGTACCAACAACACTATGCGGAATCACCTGAAAGAAATTACAGAGACAGTAACAAGCATTATTAAAAAGGATGCTGCCTCTGTTCTCGATATTGGTTGTAACGATGGTACCTTATTGGGTTACTATCCGGAAGGATTCGAAAAATTTGGTTGCGACCCCAGCGATGTGGCACAGGAAGTAAAGATTGCGAAAGTGGTGCAGGATATTTTTCCATCGGAGCAATTGTTCCAATTGCTTGAAGGGAAACAATTAGATGTAATTACATCAATCGCCATGTTCTACGACTTGGAAAGTCCCGTTGATTTTGTAAAGGGGATTAAACGGTTCCTTGCTCCAAACGGTGTATGGGTATTTGAAATGAGTTATATGCCAAGAATGCTGGAGTTGGATAGCTACGATACTATTTGCCATGAGCATCTTGAATTTTACAGCCTTGCTGTATTAGAGAAGATATGTGCAATGGGAGGGATAAAGATTTTTAAAATATCGTTTAATGAAATTAATGGTGGGAGTATCCGTTGCTATGCCACGCATAGAGAATATGCAGGGCATGATGAGAAGGCAAACTATTCCGTTATTAATGAAACAAGGCAAAAAGAATTTGACCTTGAATTAGATACTGATAAGCCGTATGATGAATTCCAGAAAAGGATTGAAAAGCTAAAAGAAGAGCTTTATGATTTGCTGGTAAAGTTTAAGAAGAAGGGAAAGAAAGTACATGTGTACGGAGCTTCCACAAAAGGCAATACAATTTTGCAATGGTGCGATATTGATAATAGCCTGATAGAGTATGCAGCTGAAAGAAATCCGGATAAATACGGTGCTTCAACTTTAGGTACTAATATTCCAATTATCAGCGAAGCAGAAAGCCGGGCTATGAACCCCGACTATTATCTTGTGCTGCCCTGGCATTTTAAAGAAGAATTTTTGGAAAGAGAGAAAGAGGCTTTGGAAAAAGGAACTGGTTTTATTTTCCCAGTACCTAAAATTGAAGTGTATAAAAAGTAAGCATGGAGAACAGGATTGTTTTATTTGTTACTCATAAACCGAAGCAATGCGGTGTCTATGAATTCGGAAAAAATGTTTTCAGCGTAATTTCAGTTTCACAAAAGTATAATTTCATTAAGGCAGAATGTGAATCACTTGATGAATTAAATCAGGCCATTGTCCAACATGATCCTGCTGCGATCATTTTTAATTACCACCCTTCGGTACTTCCCTGGCTTTGTACAAAAATCAGTAAAGGTATTTACCGTAATAACCTGGCGGGCATTAAAGCGGTGCAAATCGGGATTATTCATGAAGTAACACAGCAGGTAGCTGATACGGCAACAGGATATCGCAATAAATTTATTCTTGGCCTATCCCCCAAAAAATTAAATTCTCTTTTTGATTTCTATATTGCCGCAGACCCGACATTGTTATTGAAGAACCCCCTTGTTTTTAAAACCGGCAGACTTATCCCTTCTTATAATAAGTCACAGACCGAACCGCCTGTTACAACTATCGGGAGTTTTGGATTTGCTACACCTAAAAAAGGTTTTGAAAAATTAGTACAAAAAGTACAGGATGAATTTGATGAGGCTATAATACGGTTGAACATGCCTTCGGCTGATTTTGGTGATGCTGATGGAAATAATGCCAAACTGATTGCTGCTAATTGTAAATCACTTGTCACAAAGCCGGGGATTAAATTAGAAGTATCGCATCAGTTCATGAATAGTAATGAGCTATTGAATTTTCTTGCTGGTAATAGTATGAATGTTTTTATGTATGAGGATACAGAGGGAAGAGGAATTTCCAGTGCCGTTGATAATGCCCTGGCAGTAAAGAAGCCAATTGCGGTCTCCCGTTGCCCGATGTTCAGGCATATATTACAAGCAACGCCTTCCGTTTGTGCAGACGATAATTCCTTAAAAGCTATTTTGAAGAATGGGTTTTTTCCGCTGGAGAAAATTGCAAAAAACTGGGATGCCGAAAACCTGCGATGGGAATACGAGAGAATACTGGATGCTGTTTTTCAAAAAGTTCAACATCCGGTTAAGCAAAAAATGGGAGTTGTAAGAACCATTCAATCTGTTGGAAACAAATTATTTACCCTCCCGGATAAATCATTCACATGGCTTCGTAATACTGATGCCGCCACAGAAGATGATTTAACATCTGTTGCTTCTCCTTACACCCCGGTACAGCTTGACAAAAATGTGTTGAACAGGATATTGGATGATGAAGCAAGACAGCTTTATAAACCTGCTGAAGAAAAACTATTTGAGCTTGTTCCAAAAACGATGGCAAAAAAAATAGGCAGGGCTAATGTACAACAAGCATTTGTTTTTGATACTGTTTACAGGTATCTGGATAAGTACAACAATCCTAAGCTGCTTTGCGTCGGTAGCTATGAAGACACCGCATCAATGGCTTTGCAAAGGATGGGTTATGAAGTAGAGGATATAGACCCGATGATAAACTATTTTCTCCAGGAGTATTATACAAAACCATCCACTCAGAAAAATTCATACAATATTGTTTTTTCTACCTC
>JAYVKT010000316.1:0-2979 GCA_043768195.1 Chitinophagaceae bacterium
TTGGCAACTATCTCCGGATTGGTGAGTGCTACCCCCAACTGGTCAAATCTTGCTTTTATCGCTTCTAATCTGTCTAACATAAATTGAAATAGTAAATACGAAGTACGAAATTTGAAGTTCATTGCCCGGCACTTCCAATCGGGTCGGCAAAGTTAAAAGAAATCAATTCATGGCTTACTTAAAATTCAAGGCGGATAAACTATTTAACGGTTACCGGTTTTTAGAAGATGATGCTGTGCTGATTACTGATGAGGAAGGAGTGGTGCAGGACATTGTTGCTGAAAGGGAAGCCGGGGCAGATGTACAGTCATTCAGCGGTATTCTTTCTCCCGGATTTATTAATTGCCACTGCCATTTGGAACTAAGCCACATGAAAGGGTTAATTCCCGAAGCAACCGGTTTGGGAAAATTTGTACTCAATGTGGTGCAACAACGCCATTTTCCTGAAGAAGAGATTTTGCAAGCCATTGAAAAAGCAGAAGATGAAATGCTGGCAAATGGCATTGTAGCCGTTGGAGATATTTGTAATAATGCCTTAACGATAGCTCAAAAGACGAAAGGCCGGATGTATTATCACAATTTTATTGAAGCAAGTGGTTTTAATCCGCAAATAGCACAACAACGATTTGAAAGAAGTGTTGGTTTTTTCAGGGAGTATGCAAAAATTTATTCTATCCCGGTTGAATCGAACTCCATCGTTCCTCATGCACCGTATTCTGTAGCCAATGAATTATGGGATTTGATAATCAATTTTCCGGGCAACCACTTATTTACTATTCACAATCAGGAAACGGCGGGAGAAAATGAATGGTTTATGAATAAACAGGGAGAGTTTGCAGCAATGTATTCTGCCATGAATATTGATGTTTCATTTTTCAAACCATCCGGCAAAAGCAGTTTACAAACTTACTTATCGAGATTTCTTCCTAATCAATCAGTGATACTGGTGCATAATGTTCATACGTCAGCTGCAGATATTTTGTTTGCAAAAAAAAGTGACCGGCAACTTCATTGGTGCTTATGCCCGAATGCGAATCAATACATCACTGGTCAATTACCAAATGTTGACTTAATGATAAAGCATGGCTGTGAGATTGTGTTGGGAACGGATAGCCTTGCTTCCAATCACCAGTTAAGCATTTTGGAAGAAATGAAAACGATTCAACAGTATTTTCCGCATATTGAAATGGAAACAATGCTGCAATGGGCAACCAGTAACGGAGCAAAGGCTTTGCAGATGGATGCCTTGTTGGGTAGTTTTGAGAAAGGGAAGAAGCCGGGGGTGA
The DNA here is from genome assembly GCA_043768195.1 of Chitinophagaceae bacterium. Classification (GTDB taxonomy): domain Bacteria; phylum Bacteroidota; class Bacteroidia; order Chitinophagales; family Chitinophagaceae; genus JJ008. The sequence continues at coordinate 1,287 of JAYVKT010000316.1, forward strand.
TTAATCTTGAATACGGACTTGTAAAAATGAACAGGCTATTATGAGTGATAAAAAAGAGCATATAAAAAAACTAATCCAAAAGGAAATAGCTTATGAAAGGAAAGACACCTTTGTTAACCATGTGAAATCATGGTGGAGTGGAGATGGTGAATTAAGTGGCGTAGTTTCTGAAAATAGTTTTACAGTGTGGTCATGTAAATGGCGTCAAAGTGGGATTATGCATGTAGTTGTGGAAGGAGAATTCATCGAGAATAATGAAATTCTAAAGGTTTTATTAAAACCCAGAATCAACATTGCTGGTAAAATATTCCTTGTCTCTTTTCTGATATTTTGGGCAATAGGTGTCGTTGGGTTTATGGGTAAAGAAGCCCTTCTGCTTCGTTGTTTATTATTCCTCGTCTTCCCGGCTATGTTTGTATTAGGTTATAATTTTGAAAGAAAAATCATTTTAGAAGCTGTAGAAAAAATAATATCTGGTTAACTTAGTATCTCCCGCAGCACAGGCAAACTTCTCAACGTTCCAAAATCGGACATGTGTAACGAGTAATACGTTTCATACACATACAATAAGTTGCTGCGAAAATCAAAAAGTAAACTCCAGCTTTAAAAGTGCTGATTGAAAATGTTTCTTTTTGCTGTAATGATGATGATATTTTTTTCCTTTTAGTACAAAGGCTTCTGTCATTTTTGTTTTGGGGTCAATGATAAAGTATTCTTTTACTCCCGCCTTCTCATATAAATCTTTTTTTAACGTTCTGTCCCTGTTTTCATTTTTAGAAAGAATTTCTATAACCAGATCAGGGGCGCCGTGTGCATAGCCATCATCCTTTAATATCCCCCTGTTTTTTTTTGCTATAAAAAGAATATCAGGCTGTACTGCAGAAATATGTTCTTCCAGGTAAACATCAAAAGGGGAAAGTATAGCCTCTCCTAATAATTTGCCCTTTACATGGGTGCCAATTTCTAAAAACAATGTGCTTATCAGCTTCTGGTGGTCATAAACCGGCGATGGTGACATATATAATGTATTAAAAATTACTTCAGCCCTTGTGCCCTCCGGCAAAAGCCTGAACACATCCAGCGCCGTTACAGGCACATCAGGTATTCTTGTAATTGTTTTCATCGTTTCCAAATTTAAACAAATTTCCTGAATCCATTAACCCAACACCTCCCGCAGCACTGGCAAACTCCTCATCGTCCCAAAATCGGTTATGTGCAGCGCATAATACGTTTCATACACATACAATAAGTTGCGACGAAAATCATGATTGAGTTTAATGTCTTCCAGTTCTTCCGGCTGCATTACTTGCAATAATTGAGAAGTAACAGCCGCTTGTTTATCTTCTAAAAAATACGGATGATGCGGTTGTTCATCAACAAAACTTCCTTCCCGTAAATCAAGAAAAGAATTTTCTTCGCTGTAATTATCTGTAATCCGAAAACCAAAATGAAAAGGAAGGTGCAAAGCAAAAAACAAAGGGAGGTTGGCCATTATGGCTCCTTTACTTTCATCTAACTGCATAAAAACATCCTCGGTAAAATGAAAAAGGTCTGGATTGCCTTCCGGTTGTTTTAAACATTTAGTCAGTAGCTCCACCATAAACAATGCCACTGCATTCTTTGGCACATCAGATAAAATATGCTGATAAATAACCGACCACTTAAATTCTTTAATGCGGTTTAGGTGTTTTAA
>JAYVKT010000317.1:0-3792 GCA_043768195.1 Chitinophagaceae bacterium
TATAATGCCAGTCACCTTTTTCTCCTGTTAAATTTGTTTAACGACACTAAGTAATACCAATGTTAACGAGAAATAGTCCAAAGACTATTTCGAGTGTTACAGTGATATATGCTAGCCTGTCCCGCAAGGCGGGAATGATAAAGATGTTTAGGTCATTGAGGCGAAGCCGATATTGGACTATTACATATTTACAATCGGTATAAATGCAAGAACAGATTGAGTAACATTTCTATTGTGGAACGGATGTGAAGATTTTCCTAATCCCGGCAGTATGGAGGCTGACGAAGCTCCGGCATCAGAACATGCAGCCGATGTTGATAGAGAAGATGCTGTTGAAATTATTGCTGGTGGCGGGAAAATAGTAATCCATAGTAAACTGTGGTTGAATAAAAAATTTTCCGATTGAATATTCTCCCCTGAGAAACATGGTCAATGAAAGTGGTTGGAATTTAATCTCGTCATCCAGGTAAATATTTTCTGTACTGTACAATACACTTGAGTTATTACGGATTACCGTAGCATAGGTATTAGAAGATTGATTAAAGCCAAATTTTTGTGTACCGCTGGTAAAAGTTATTTGCGGGGTAAACCGGATATGATCTTTAAAGGTGAATACATCCAGCCAATAAAAATCATGACGAACAGAAGTCATTACTGAAAAATCGCTTATTTTTTCTTCTGTGTTGACATAGGTAAAGCCCCTGCGTCGCAATCGCAAATCTTGTATTAACTCCTCCCGTTCTATATAATCTGTACGGCTGCCCCATCCATAGCTCATAGCAATCATCGGCCTTACCCACCACTTACGATAAGCAAAATAGGCGTACAGTTCATTTTGTAATGGTGTGGTATAAAAAGGCAATGATTTTTTCGTAAAAAATTTTGTGTACGATATGCCAGTTGCAAAACTTTTATTCTTTAAATAATCAAATGAAGGGGTAACAGCCGCCTGATAAAAATTCATATTCTCCCCATCATCAACAATAGACCCTGTACCGGTAATTCCTAATCCTCCTTTGTGATAAAAACCCAATGTAGGTGAATAGGTAAGTTTCTTCGCCGTTTCAACGATGGAACTGTTTTTTCTTTCGAAGTTGTAGTAACCTTTACCCATAGACAAACTGGCCAGAACATAACTATGCGGCGACAAAATAGAATCCATAAAAGCGTCAAAATCCTGAAAAAGTTCATCGTAATTCAATGAAGTGTCTAATACCGGAACGTCTTTGGCAGGAGAAATAGCAGTATCTGCTGAATTGCTCTGCGAATAAGCAGTGGCAAACAGCATAATTAAGGTCAGCAGTATGGACCATTTTTTCAGCATCGGGCAGTTGCATTCTGGCAGCAGGAACCAGCAGTTTAGAATAGCTGCTTTAAGACTTAAAGGTTAAAAAAAAGTTTAATACTACTTGGATAGCAAATTGAAAACGAAGAAGCAGGGTAAATATTGAACCGCAAGAAGGAAAAAGCACTTAACTAAGCTCCAAAACGGTGATTTCTGGCAATATGCCAACCCGGCCGGGATAACCAAGAAAGCCAAAACCCCGGTTTACATATAATTTCTGGCTATTTTTCTCGTAAAGACCCGCCCATTCTTTGTAGAGATATTGAACAGGGCTCCATTTTAAGCCGGGTATTTCCACGCCAAACTGCATGCCGTGTGTATGGCCCGAAAGTGTAAGGTCAATATCCGGATATTTTTCCAGCACTTCGGCCTTCCAATGGGATGGATCGTGGCTCATTAATATTTTGAAAGGAAAAGAAACTGCCCCGGCATTTGCTTTTTCAAGATCACCATAACTGTGAAAATTCCGGCGTCCGCTGATATTTTGTACCCCCAGCAAACCTATCTGGTCACCATCTTTTTCAATAGCTACATGCTCATCATTCAATAATCGCCAGCCTAATTTTGCATGCACTTTCTTCAAATCCTCCAGGTTAGCCGATTTCTGTTCATCGCTTTCCCACTTTACATAGTCGCCATAATCATGATTACCTAATGTGGAGTAAACACCAAGTGGTGCATTCAGCTTATCAAACACATCCATGTAGTCGGTCATTTCACTGGCGAGGTTATTCACCAGGTCGCCGGTAAAAAGAATCAAGTCGGGTTTCTCCTTCATTATTTTATACACTCCTTTCAATACGGCTTCTTTATTATTGAAACTGCCGGAATGTATGTCGGAGATATGTACAATTTTTATCCCTTTGAATGCGATGGGCAGATTACTGTAGCTGAGTTTTATTCTTTTTACCTGGTAGCGGTATTTATTACCAAATCCATAAATTAATGTGCCGAAGAGGCCACCGCCCATTATCATTCCGGCCCAACTAAGAAAAGCTGATCGGGAAATGTTACCAGGTGCTGGCAAATTTTCTCCATTTGTTTTAGGTGGAAAAATTTTACCCCCTATCCATTGCACAGCACGACGAACATCATCAATAAGAAAGAAAAAAGAAGCAATCAGTTTTGCAAAAAAAAGCCCCGCAATCATTGCAAAAATGGTAGTTCGGGCAAGCCGGTTCTGTTTTTCAAAATGTAAATACGGAAGTATCAGTAAAATGATAATTGCACCAATGGACAATGCCCAGTAAGTCGTATAAAGAATAGTTTTTGTGCGACTGTTTGCATTAGTTGAAACCACTTTCAATGCCTGAAAGAAATAGATGTCCAGCAGCACCATAAAACCTATCAATATCCACCAGAAAGGAGAGTTACGCATAAGTAATCGTCAAATTTAAGAGAGTAAATAGTAAGGGCATTGTTTTGCTGAACACTTATTTTTGCCTGAATCGCCTGTAAAATGGGCAAAACTTAATTTTGCGTTATTGGTTTCAGGCGGCAATTTTACCACAAACATTCAATCACTTTCAAGGAGTTTTCGGCAAAATGGCAAGAATAATCGGTGTGGCAAATCAAAAAGGCGGAGTTGGCAAAACAACTACTGCAATCAATCTGGCAGCAAGCTTTGCTGTGCTGGAATATAAAACGTTGCTCGTAGATGGTGACCCGCAGGCCAACAGCACCACTGGTGTGGGTTTTGATTTACACAATATCACCCAAAGTCTTTACGATTGCATGGTAAACCAGGCCAAAGCAAAAGATGTAATACTAAAAACCGAGATACCTAATCTTGATCTCATTCCCTCGCATATAGATTTAGTAGGTGCGGAAATAGAAATGATAAATTATCCCAGCCGGGAAATGGTGCTGAAGAATTTATTGGAACCTATACGGGAAGATTACGATTTCATTGTAATTGATTGTTCACCTTCCCTTGGTTTGATTACGGTAAATGCTTTAAGTGCCGCTGATTCAGTTGTGGTTCCTGTTCAATGTGAGTTCTTTGCGTTGGAAGGGTTGGGTAAATTATTGAACACTATCAAAATTGTACAAAGCAGGCTAAACACCGGGTTGGTTATTGAAGGCATATTAATGACCATGTATGATGGCCGGCTGCGGCTCAGCAACCAGGTAGTAAGTGAAGTACGCCGGCATTTTGAAGATATGGTATTCAGCACCATCGTTCACCGGAATGCAAAACTGGCCGAGGCTCCCAGCACCGGAAAACCAGTAATATTGTATGATGCCAATAGTAAAGGCTCAGTGAATTATCTTAACCTTGCAAAAGAAATTCTTCAGAAAAACGACATGACGAAGATTAAGAATGAAGAAAGGATTCTTGAGTTATGAGTCAATAGTCGGGAGTCATGAGTCAGCGTTTGCTATATGTGTAGAAACCTTTGACGACTCAGGAAACCGGCTCCAGACTATAGACTATTAGATTAAAG
>JAYVKT010000318.1:0-2257 GCA_043768195.1 Chitinophagaceae bacterium
GTTCTTAAAAAAGCATTGCCTGCAAAATGTATAAGTGCCAGAATATGTAACCCGAGGGCTACTTCAATAAATATAATTCCTATTTGTGCGGCTGATGAGTAGGCAATTTGTGTTTTTACTGTTGGTTGCACCCTTGCAATAAGGGTAGCTACCACACCCGTTAATGCACCAATGGTGATGATGGCGATTTTTACCCATAACATATCTTGCCAGAAAGGATAAGTACGCAGCAATAAGAACACACCGATATGAACACTTAAAGAGCCATAGAATATTGCCGACGATGAAGTAGGGCCTTCCATGGCACGGGGCAGCCAACTGGTAAATGGCAATTGTGCCGATTTAATAGTAGCGGCCAGCACAATCATTATTACAATGAACGCAGCCATTTGCCCATGGCCCGGTTCTGTAGCTATCAATTTTGCTTCTGCCAATTGCCCAAAGGTTATATTTTGATGTGTAAGATGATGCATCATCCACATGGCAAGCATCAAAGCAACATCACTGATACGATAATAGGTTATTGTTTTAAAAGCATTTTTTACAGGCAAATAACGATTACGGTAAAAAGCAATCAACAAAAAAGAAGCAAGACCAATAAATTCCCACCCGATAAAAAGTGTTTCGAAATTGCCGGAGAAAATGATAAGATTGTAACCAAGTGCAAAAAACAAAATGGTGTTGAAAAATCTCTTGTACCCCTCATCCCTGTGCATATAATACCGGCTGAAAGTAGATACCAGGAAAAATAATACGGCCCCGACTATACTATATACTGCTGTTATAAGGTCATAATAAAACTGTATGGCAAATACAAAACGTTCTGTCTCGTAAAGTGTAACCAATTTCGCATTCACAATATGCTGACCGTTGGCAAACCATAGTACCGCATACACAACTGCTGCTATAATGTAAAAGGCTTTGGTAAATTGTACAATGTTTACAATCGGTTTCTCCTGTTTATTTTGCCAAAGCAATGTTGCCATAAAAGCAATAAGCGGAATAAAAACAAACAGGCTGATTGATTGACGGAGTATGGTATCGAGTTGATTCATTAGTTTAATTAAAAATTCTCAGGCTTGTTAACACTGACTATATTCTTTTAATTTCAGATATGCTGATTATCGAGCAAGTACACCGGTAAATTTTCTTCTGTAGCATGCACAATATGATTGGTCTCCATTTCTCTTGCGCCTTCGATAAACTCTTCCATATTGTGAATCGTTTTTATATCAGTGGCATCCGTAATCGGATTGTATTTCTCAAATTCACCATTCCTGAAATAATAAAACTGTTGCTCTTCCGGATGCAGAGCCGCTATATGCACCCATTCGTTTTTGTACCATTCAAACACATCGGGTGATGATTGAATGGCTTTCAATACAATCTCAGGTTTGTGCTCTACAATTACCAACAGGCGAACCGGATCATGCACTTCAATCATCTGCCAGGGAAGACCAGGTCGCAAATCACCATCGCTGCTGTTGGCTACGCCAAACAGGCCCATTACATTATGCGGAAGCTTGGTGCCTGCCCCCATTTTAATATTATCAACCCGGGAAAAATAATATTCCAGATTGATTCCGCCACACACCAAACCAATCGGTTTCATCACATTGGTCAATACACTTCCATCGGGGTCGGTTGTGTAATCATAGCTATTCATGAATGCCCTTCTGTCGAGGAACATTGCTTTTGTAATTTTTCTACGGCCAATAATGGCTAATGTATTGGTGCCATGTCCTAACTCAGGTCTAGGTTCAAACAATGAAACAGAACGGTTGTGAATAGCCTTACGAACTTTCGCTAATTCTTGCTTTGTATTAATGGATGCAAACCGCCGGCTGCGTTCTTTCGCATTTAAGTTTAATGCTGTTTCAAAATTTTTCTTATTGGTTATATGCCTTGCTGCATTTTCTTCACTCAAAATAGTTTCGTCATAATAACCTATAACATCAGCCGCTGTATCATGCATGCTACCGATGAATTGTGTTGATGCAGGAATAAGAATTTTCTTTGCAGCCAGCACTTCTCTTACTTTTTTATGATTAAGAATAAATGCCATCACCCTTGCGTTGGTGGCACCGGGTCTTCCACTGCAGGCACCACAATCATGTGCGCCGTGGTGAGGATTGTTGGCACTGCTGCTGCCATGCCCCATTACATAAACGATGGGTGCAAAATGAGTGAGCAAACCTATGCCCCGTAAAAAACCCTCTGCTCTTGCACACATTTCATCTAATGTGTAGCCAACCTG
>JAYVKT010000319.1:0-3266 GCA_043768195.1 Chitinophagaceae bacterium
TTTCAGGCCATAATATAATTTGCTGGGACTTGCTGTTTCAATATCGCTGTCGAAATTCATAGAAAGCCTTTCATTATCCAGTGCAAAACGGTTATAGTATAAATTAAAATTCATTTCCAGCAGGCGGCGCATTACCGGCACCGAAGCTTGTGGCATACGGGCCAGTGTTACTTCTGCTTTCAGTTCTTCGTTCGTAAAACTGCCCCGCACAATTTTTGAACCCTGGTAAAATTCAAAGCGGCCTTCTGCACCGTTGCGTTCATACACCACATTCTGTGTTATATCATCCCGCAGGTATTCAAAAAAAGCATCAAAGCTTTCTGTGTATTTTTTTTCCTTGAATAAGTTATCGGCGTCTGTCCACCGGCTCACTTTCGCCGCTGGCTTATTATTGTCGGAATAGCGGCCAAATAGTATATCGGGCCCGGTCTGCTGTTCTTCTTTTTTCTTGCCCCTGCCAAATAGTTTATCGAACATTTGTTAATTTTTGAGAGAAAGCAAGATACTAAAGAAGGTAAAGCAAACCTACCCGTGGCCGGAGGGACAGGTATTATTTTACCGCCGCTTTAAAGTGTTGGCTGTAAACCAAAAATCAGTAGTTTCGCCTCAAACAAATTGACGATGAAGTTTATAGCATCCTCCTCCGCTTTACTGAAACAACTGCAGCATATTTCCGGTGTGATAAATGCTAACACAGTACTTCCCATACTGGAAGATTTTTTGTTTGAAGTGGAAAAAAATAAACTGACCGTAGTGGCTACCGACCTCGAAACAGTAATGAGGGTTCAATTAGATATTGAAGCAAAAGACAGTGGCAAGGTTTGTATTCCTGCAAAAATCCTGATGGATTCGCTAAAGAATATTGCCGACCAGCCCCTTACTTTTAATATTGATAAAAATTTCGGCATCGAAATTACCAGCGACAATGGTAAGTATAAAGTGATGGGAGAAAATCCTGATAACTTTCCGAAAGAACCCCTTGCAGATGATACTACTTCTTTTACTATGACGGCTTCTGCATTAGTAACCGCCATTAATAAAACATTATTTGCCACCAGCAACGATGATTTGCGCCCTGCCATGACGGGTGTTTTCTTTGAATTGGATAAAAAAGGGTTACAGGCTGTGGCCACTGATGCACATCGCTTAGTTCGCTATAAAAGAACTGATGTAAAATGCCCGAAGGCAGATTCTTTTATTGTTCCCCGCAAACCGCTGAACCTTGTAAAAACAGCTATTCCTTTTAATGAAGACGAAATAACCATCAGCTACAACAGCAACCATCTTTTTGTAAAACATGGCACCACACAAATGAGTTGCCGCCTTATAGATGCCCGGTTCCCCGATTATAAAGTAGTAATACCAACAGACAACCCTTACCGGCTTACGGTTAATAAAAATGATTTTCAAAGTGCCTTGCGCCGGGTAAGTGTGTTCAGTAATAAAAGCACCAACCAGGTGGCCTTAAATATCAGCGGCAGCGAATTACAGTTAGCCGCACAGGATGTTGATTTTAGTTTTGAGGGCAACGAAAGAATGAAATGCCAGTACAATGGCGAAGACCTGATGATTGCTTTCAATGCAAGATTTTTAATTGAAATGCTCAGCGCTGCCGACAGCGACGAAATAAATATGGAATTATCAACTCCTACAAAAGCCGGTATCATTAAACCAACCGACCTTGATGAAAACGAAGAGATGCTGATGCTGGTAATGCCGTTGATGCTGAATCAGTAAGAAAAGCCTCCCCAAACCCCCTCCGCATGGAGGGGCTTCAGGTCGTTTATAATTTATAATGTCGATTTGTAAAAACACTCAACATTTCGTAACACTGTATTAATCTGTGTTTATCCGTGTTCATATGTGGCTAACCTATTTTTTTTGTAAGAAAATTTTATTCGTTGCCGGTAAATCAACCACTCAGCAAATAAAAGGTTTCCAACCCAACCCAACCATGCCACTACCCGGTACACATCCATCGGTGGCAAGGTTACAGTATTAGTGATCGCATATTTCCAGGCCCGTAATGTTAAGGCAGATAAGGTAAGTGCATAGCTTCTTATCATGTAGTTGCGATGAGCTTTAAAATTTTTCTGTTTCGCCTTAATTAATGCCATCGCCGTAAAATAAATCCACAACACTGCTAATAAAACAAACGCAACTCTTGACCACAATCCCCCATTAGCATAAAAACCCATTATCAACCCGGCCGGCCCGGTAATCAATAAAACATCCACTACATAGATGTAGCCCATTGTGCGGTGCAGCCGGGGGTTATTTTTCAGCAGTTGTTTTGAAAACTGGGTAAACCCGGCGAACAGCACCCACATGCTTGCATACACATGTATAAAAAAAGCTGTTCTCCAATAATCAATATCAATATATTGCTGTTTAATGCGGAGAAAGCCCACATCGGTGTTATAAGGAATGTAGGCAACCGTTATCCGGGCCATTAGCCAGCAAAAAAAAGCCAGGGTTGCTAACAGACCTGCATTCCAAATATTTGTCCGGGTTAGAATTTGTGTTACTTTTAAGAGATGATAAAATAATTTATCCTTCACAAATTTAAACCTTTCGCCATGAGAAAATTTTTGCTCCTTTTATTGGCTGGTTCTTTTTTACTGGCCTGCAACAATGATAAAAAAACAGCCGAAACCCCGGCGCAGTCTGACGAAAAAGCTGATGCCGCTACTACGGCTTCTGTAATAGCGGCATTAAAACAAACTCCATTACAGATTGCTTCTAAACCCTATGAAAAACTGCTTGGTTCTTTTGTTGGCCCTTTTGGTACCAATAGAATAACCATGCTGGTTACCGCCGTTGCTGGTGATTCGGTAGTGGGTCGCACTATCGTAGGTGGCAACGACCGGCCTTTCAGGGGAACATTTAAACAGAGTGGTACTTTATTTTCTTTTAATGCGAAAGAACCCGGCAACCATAAAGATGATGGTGAATTTAATTTTAGTATTGATGAAACGGCTCCCGATAAAGTGAAAGGCTCCTGGAAACCATTTGCAAAAGGCCGTCCGGGAAAAGAATATACATTAGATCGCCGCAAGTTTCAGTACAATCCGGGTGTTGGTAGTTTTCCCGAAGCATCACAAAGATTGCTGAAGGCGAAAGATCTGGAAAACATGATGAAAGAAGATCTGCAGTTTATGCGTAATGAAATATTTGCCCGTCATGGCTTTTGCTTTAATAAAAAGGAACTGCGCCAAATGTTTGAAATGGAAGACTGGTATGTGCCTAACACCGTTGATATACGG
>JAYVKT010000320.1:0-3448 GCA_043768195.1 Chitinophagaceae bacterium
AAGAGTATGCCTTAAAAAAACTGCAAACTAAAAATGCGGATATGATTGTTTTAAATTCGCTTAACGATGCAGGAGCAGGATTTGGGCACGACACCAACAAAATCACTATTTTTGATAAGCAGGGTAATGAATATCCTTTTGATATTAAACCTAAAAACGAAGTGGCAACAGATATTGTAAATACCATTATTAAACTATTACATGCGTAAACTTATTTTTTTATTGCCCTTTATAGTTATTGCTCAGCTTGGGCAGGCGCAGGAATTAAAAGCTACCGTTACAGTAATGAGCAACCAGGTAGGCAACACGGTAAACCCAAGTGTTTTTCGTACACTGCAAACGGCGTTGAATAATCTTATGAATAACCGTAAATGGACCTCAGATAATTTTTTACCTAACGAAAAGATAGCATGTAATTTTTTATTAAACCTTGAGCCTACACCTGATCTTAACATATATACTGCCAGCCTTACTGTACAGGCTGCCAGGCCGGTTTATAATACATCCTATCTTTCCCCAATTATTAATTTCAGGGATGAGAATATACTTTTTAAGTATGCCGAATTTCAACAACTGGATTTTAACGAAAACAGGGTATCAGGTTCCGATGCCGCAGTATCTAACCTTACAGCTGTATTTGCCTATTATGCCTATATGATACTAGGATTTGATTATGCCTCTTTTTCAATACATGGCGGAGATACATATTTTCAAAGAGCACAAAACATTGTAAACAATGCGCCTGATGGCAGAGGCATTTCGGGCTGGAGAGCATTTGACGGGGTACGCAACCGCTACTGGCTGGCAGAGAATATGCTGAACAGCCGTTACACCATCATGCATGATGTGTATTATAACTATTACCGGCTTGGGATGGATAAATTGTATGAGGACGAGAACCAGGCAAGGGCAGAAGTGATGAATGTATTGAACCTGCTGAACAGTTTTAATACAGATAATCCAAATAAAATGATCAACCAGTTCTTCTTTCAGGGAAAATCAACAGAGCTGATAAAATTATTTTCGAAAGCCCCACAGCAGGATAAGGCCAGGGCATCGGAACTATTGCAAAAACTGGATATTACCAATGCCAATAAATATAAAGACGAATTGAAATGATACTGAAGCGGATTGCATTGATAAGCACTTTATTTTTATTTTCATGCGGAAATAAAAATGCTATTCCAAAAGAAATTTTAAAGCCCGAAAAAATGCAGGCTGTTTTATGGGATGTATTAAGAGCTGATGTTTTTACCAATGATTTTATAAAGAAAGACTCTGCTAAAAAACCTGAACAGGAATTGCTAAAACTACAGCAACAGATATTTGCAATACATAAAGTTTCTAAAGATGAGTTTTACAACAGTTATGAGTTTTACAAAACACATCCCGAAATAATGCAACCCATGTTAGACAGTATGATCAATAGAAAAACAAGGGATAAATATCCGGCCACTCACTCAAAGCCTTCGACCGATACTTTAAAAGTAAACTGACATGAACAAAGTATATAAAAATGCCGCAGCAGCAATTTCAGATATTACTGATGGAGCAGTAATAATGCTGGGAGGTTTTGGTTTATGCGGCATTCCCGAAAATTGTATTACAGCTTTGGTTACAAACGGAGTAAAAGATCTTACCTGTATATCTAATAACGCAGGGGTGGATGATTTTGGAATAGGCATGATGCTGCAACAAAAGCAGGTTAAAAAAATGATATCTTCCTATGTTGGGGAGAATGCAGAATTTGAAAGACAATTATTAAGCGGCGAACTGGAAGTGGAACTGATACCGCAGGGAACACTGGCAACAAGGTGCATGGCAGCAGGATACGGGATGCCTGCAATTTTTACACCTGCAGGTGTGGGAACAGAAGTGGCAGATGGAAAGGAAACCCGGGTTTTTAATGATAAAGAATATTTAATGGAATATGCCTTTAATGCAGATTATGCCATTGTAAAAGCCTGGAAGGGAGATACCGATGGCAATTTGATATACAAGGAAACCGCAAGAAATTTTAATCCCTTAATGGCGATGGCCGGTAAAATAACCATTGCAGAAGTTGAGGAACTGGTATCAGCCGGGGAGCTTAATCCAAATTATATTCATACCCCCGGTATTTATGTGCATCGGATTTTTAAAGGCGAAAATTATGAGAAACGGATTGAACAAAGAACGGTAAGGAAAGCCCCCTCCGCCCCTTAAAGGGGGAACTTGCGAAGAGTTTACAAGTCAGTTATACTTTTAAGGATAAAAAGTAAAATGAGTTCAAAAATAAATTATAAACTTTAAAATTAAGTTCCCTTTAAGGGACAGGGGGTATTATGGCTTTAGATAAAAACCAGATAGCACAACGCATAGCACAGGAACTTAAAGATGGTTACTATGTAAATCTTGGTATCGGTATTCCTACACTTGTGGCAAATTATATCCCTAACGGAATTGATGTGGTTTTGCAAAGCGAAAACGGCTTATTGGGTATGGGGCCATTTCCTTTTGATGGTGAAGAAGACCCCGATTTAATTAATGCCGGTAAACAAACTATTACCACCGTACCCGGTTCATCATTTTTCGACAGTGCCATGAGTTTTGGCATGATAAGGGCGGGCAAGGTTGACCTAACTGTTTTGGGTGCTATGGAAGTAAGTGAAAACGGAGATATTGCCAACTGGAAAATACCCGGCAAAATGGTGAAGGGCATGGGCGGTGCAATGGACCTTGTGGCCAGTGCAAAAAATATTATTGTAGCCATGATGCATACCAACCCAAAAGGCGAAAGTAAATTATTGCCCAAATGTACTTTACCCCTTACCGGCAAACAATGCGTAAAAAAAATAGTAACAGAACTTGCCGTACTTGATGTTACTGCCCACGGGTTTAAATTGTTGGAAAGGGCACCCGGTGTATCTGTCGAAGAAATTATTGCAAAAACAGCAGGTAAAATAATTGTAGAGGGAGAAGTACCTGAGATGGCGTTGTGATTTGCTTTCAAACATTGTACTAACTTAGTTCTTTAACAACAGGGTTGGCTCAAAGGCTTATTGGTATTGGTTCTAAGTTAAATTTTAGAAATAAAAATCTGGCTTTAAGCTCATTTTTTTATTCCTGTTTTGCTCAAAAAATGGTTGTTAAAAATTATTAAAGCCTGCTGGTTTATTAACGGCAGGCTTTTTTAGTTCATCATTGTACCTCGTCCTGATCCCGATTCATCGGGAAGGGATCTGCCGGGCTTTTGTACAAATGATGAACAGATTCCTCCTTCGTCGGAATGACAAAGGGTAGATTCCTCGCTGTGCTCGGAATGACAGTTAAAACATTTCCAATTGTTGAACCGGCGGCTCAGTTGTTGTAAGCTTGTGACCATGAAATATCTCCATCATACCAAATTGCTTATCTGTAATACACATAATACCTACATGCCCGTGTTCGGGCAGTATTTTTTTCACCC
>JAYVKT010000321.1:0-8016 GCA_043768195.1 Chitinophagaceae bacterium
GTATCAAAGCGGCTTTTTTTACACTTAATAAGTCCACCTTAAGTGTATTACCATTATCCGATACATTGTTAAGGGTTAAGGAGTAGTTGTTCATAGATTAGTTGATTAAGCAAAACGCAAAATTACGGTCGCCAGTATTTTTTTTACCGTATTAATTGTTAATAAGACGGATATATTAATCAGCCCTTGCGGTCAGGCGAATAAAATTCTTTAATATATAACGGTTCTGCATAAGCAAGGTTCGCAAATTCTTTATTACGAAACCGGTTAAGTGCTAACACAGAAAGGTGTGAGGCGTTATGGCTGGTGCCAGAAAATTCTGCATGGGGTGTTTTAATCAGCGATTGCAATTTTTTGCTGCCATTTCCACAAAAAATAATTTTATTGGAGGATAATATTGATGCAAAACTGGTTTCATCAATAATCAATGCATGCGCAGGGGTTATTGATGTCAATGATTTATCGTAGATGGCCGTAAACACTTCCATTCGCCGGGCATCAATCATGGGGCAAATCAAATTTGCTGCTTCTTCTCTAACAGCATAGGCCATAATCTCTAATGTGCCCACAGCTATTAGTGGAATATTGAGTGCAAAGCACAAACCTTTTGCAGCAGATAACCCAACCCGCAGACCGGTGTAAGAACCGGGCCCAATACTAACTGCCACCGCTTCCAGTTGAGTAATAGTATAGTTGTTTTCTTTTAGCATTGCTGCCACAGCACTGTGTATCCATGCAGCATGATCTTTTTGGTTTTCATTAAAAGATAATTGCACAACCTCTTTACCTTTTGCCAGGCAAACAGAAGCTGCATCAAGTGCGGTGTCAATATTTAGGATCAAACTCATTTAAGCCTGTGCCTCCTTTTGTAATAAAGCAGATGGGGTGTAGCGGGAATTTGTTGCTGCCAGTTGCAAGAGTAATGAATACACATTTTGTAAACCGATTATGTTACACCACTCAAACGGGCCATGAGGATAATTGGTGCCGAGTTTCATCGCCGTGTCAATTTCTTCTTTGGTACTTACTTTTTCATCCAGTGTAAAATACGCTTCGTTAATAATAGTACTGATTATTCTTGGTGTAATAAATCCGGGTGCATCCGGCACCCATTCTGTCGTTTTATTAAAAGCCGAAAAAATTTTTTCTGCCGCTGCTTTATTTTCATCAGCACCGGCTGTTTCCACGAGGGGTCTTTTCAGAAAACTGTTCCAGCCGTTGATGCGGATGAAGCCAACCGGTAATTCATTCAGGGTATTGTTTACAGCATTTACAATGATAAGAGGTGATTGTAGCTTTTTTAATTCCGCAGTTCTATCTGCAGCATTGTTGAACAAAAGGTCAATATATACATCAGCATCCTGAACAAAATGAATAGCCTGCTGCCATTCTACCTGCACATTGTCCTGCATACCCTGCGCCAGCAGTTCTGCCTTTAGTTCATCGTTTGTTATCACCACAATCTTCATAAACCTTTTTTGCAAAGAAAACGTATAAAGCTAAATTCGTTCCACTGAATTTTTAAAAACTACTTATGAGCAAAACTATCATCACTACAATCAATGCCCCGGCACCTATTGGCCCCTATAACCAGGCTGTTTTAAGCGGCAGTATGCTTTTTATTTCCGGGCAAATTTGCATTGAACCTGCTACCGGGGATTTGAAAAATAAAGATATACAAGAGGAAACCCACCAGGTAATGCACAACCTGAAAGCCATTTTGCAGGAGGCAGGGATGGACTTTAACCAGGTGGTAAAAACCACCATTTTTATTACTGATATGAAACAATTCGGGGAGATAAACGCTGTATATGGAAAATACTTTGAAAGTGATTTCCCGGCCAGGGAAACGGTACAGGTGTCAGCCCTTCCCAAATTTGTGAACGTAGAAATTAGTATGATAGCTGTAAAATAGTGTTTAGAATTAACCAAAATTGCCGCATACCCGCTTAGTAGTATGTTAGAAATTATTTGGAAGGAATTTCTTAGTTTCACAAACTCGAAAACAGCTTATAAATTAACAACAAACTTTTTGCAATGAGAAAGATTTTTACTTTTAGTCTTGTCGGCTTTTTTTTACTTTCTACTGCCACTTTTTTAATAACGGCGTGCAGTCAAAAAAAGGAAACTACTATTAAGAAGAAAGAAAGAAAACCCGGCGATAACCATTATGATGGAATTGATTTTGCTATTGAGCAGGAAATACTACAGACAAAAGATCCGGCAACCGGGAAAGTGCCCTGGGATCGGCTTAGAATTGCCATAGAAAAAACTGAACAGGCTAAGAATCTGGCAAGAGCCAACCGCACAGAAGCTACTCAGGCATTGTCATGGATTGAAAGAGGACCTAATGGCGACTTCTCCAGAGTAAATGGTAACCCCCGCCAAAACGATGATCAAACATCCGGAAGAATAAGGGCTGTAATGGTTGACTCATTAGACCCAACCCATAAAACAGTTTTCATTGGAAGCGTAGCAGGTGGTTTATGGAAAACTACAGACATCACCGTAGCACCTGCTAACTGGACACCTGTAAATGATTTTTTATCCAACCTGGCTATAGCAGACCTTTGTCAGGATCCAAGACCCGGTTTTCAGAACATCATGTACATGGCCACTGGCGAATCTTACTTTAATGCCGATGCTGTAAGAGGCGTAGGTGTTTTTAAAAGTACAGATGCAGGAGTTACCTGGAACTTTCTTCCCAGTACCAGCGCCTTTGTAAATGGAACAAAAATATTATGCGATTTTCAGGGTAATGTGTATTTGGGAACCAGAGGAAGTGGTTTACAACGTTCTATTGATGGAGGTACATCCTGGACAAACATTACACCAACAGGATTAAGTAATGATGTTTGCGAACTTGAAATAAGTTCTACTGCTGTTGCTGCAAGATTGCATGTTGCCACAGGTATTTTTAGTGCATCCGGTTATCGCTTTACCGATATTCCTTCTACCGTTACTTCAGGTGCAGGCTGGACAGCTGCTACTACTCCTTTTACTACTTTTAACCAGCGGACTGAATTAGCTATAAGTGGAAATTTTTTATATGCTTGCCCTGATAATGCAAGCCACCAGGTTCCTACCATTTGGGCATCAACGGATGGCGGTGCCAACTGGACAGCAACTGCGGCTCAGCCGGGCGGTGGTACCTGGGCAAATGGACAAGGATGGTATTCTTTGTCTGCTGCCATTAATCCTACCAATAGTAACGAACTAATTGTTGGCGGACTTGATTGCTATAAAACAACAAATGGCGGCACATCATGGGCGCAAATATCCCGTTGGGTTGGCCCATCGGCTTTTACATATGTTCATGCCGACCAGCAGGATCTTCAGTGGTATGACGGAGGTAGTAAAATGATATTTGCCTGTGATGGTGGTATTCATTACTCAACTAATGGCGGTACTATTGCCAGCGACAGAAACAAAGGCTTAAGGATAAAACAATTTTATTCTGTCGCTATTCACCCAACTGATGTAAATAATTTTATTGCAGGTGCTCAGGATAATGGTATGCACCGCCTGAACCATGTGGGGTTGGATAGTTCTATCGAGTTTTATGGTGGTGATGGTATGTTTTGCGCCATAGATCAGAATGAACCACAATTTCAGTTTGGTTCTGCATTTAATAATAACATCAGAAGGTCTCTTAATGGTGGTGTAAGTTGGGGAAACGTTTCCTTTGCCGGCGGCCGTTTTGTTAGCCCCTGGGATTATGACAATGTTGGTAACAGAATGTATTTATGTTCAGGAAATGGTAACTACATCAGGTGGGATAACCCGCAAACAGGTACTACTTCTGCAACAGTAACAATTACCGATTTTGGCGGGTTACAGGTATCAGCTGTTCATGTTTCACCTTATACTGCAAACCGGGTCTTCTTTGGAACGAGTAACGGAACAACCAGCAGGTTGATACGGGTAGATGATGCACATACAGCAGCCCCTACAACTACTATCATTACACCAGCCGGCTCATCAGGTTTTTTAAACTGTGTAGTTACAGGATCTTCTGATCAAAATCTGATTGCCTGTTTTTCAAATTTTGGTGTTAACAATGTTTGGGTTACTACAGACGGGGGCACAACCTGGACAGCCAGTGATGGTAACTTACCAGATATGCCGGTACGATGGGCTTTATTCCATCCTGATGGAAATACAAAGGCTTATATAGCAACTGCAACGGGTGTTTGGGAAACTGATTTGCTAAACGGCGCCTCTACCGTATGGGCAGCCAATGCAAGTTTTCCGAATGTAAGTACAGATATGATTAAATACAGGGCTATGGATCGCACCATTGCAGCGGGTACCCATGGCAGAGGCGTATGGACATCTATCATACCTGCGGCAGGTGGTTTTAGTTTTAGCAGCCCTGCACCAGTAGTTGCAGCTTGCCCCGCACCAGAATCTATGCAGGCTACTCTTATGGCAACATTTAATTCAGGATTTACCAACCCAATTACCCTTTCTGCAAGTGCTGCACCAGGGGCAACATTTGTTACATTTACTAACAACCCACTAACTACCGGAGCACCTTCTACTTCTGTTATCTTAAATAATACTAATACACTGGCTTCCGGTTCTTATGTAATAACGATAACTGGTACAGCCATCGGTGCACCCACACAAACGAGGGATATAACATTTACCATTACTGCTGGTTCGGGTCCGGCCATTACCGTGCAACCAACCAATCAAACTGTATGCGCCGGAGCCAATACTTCATTTAGTATAACTTCTGCTTCCGCAAACACATTTCAATGGCAGCTTAGCACAGATGGTGGTGCTACCTATAATAACCTAAGCAATGGTGGTGTTTATTCCGGAGCTACTACAGCAACGCTGAACATAACCGGTACAACAGCAGGTTTAAATAATAACCGTTATCGTTGTAATGCATCTACTCAATGCGGAACTACCACTTCTAATCCGGGAATATTAACTGTTAACACCGCACCTGCTGTTACAAGCCAGCCTGTTAATGCTTCTGCTTGTACCGGGGCTAATGCATCGTTTACGGTAGGGGCCACTGGTTCTTCACTTGCTTACCAATGGTACATCAGTACGGATGGTGGTGCTAATTTTAATATTTTAAACAATGGCGGTGTTTATACTGGCGCAACAACAGCTACTTTAACTATAACAGGTGTAACCGCCGGGCTGAACAATAACCAATATCGCTGCCAGATTTCCGGCATTTGCCCAACCTCGCCGATCAATTCTAACCCGGCAACACTTACTGTTGCTACCGCATTAACAATAACCGGGCAACCTGCAGATGTAATTGCTTGTGCTGGTACTAATGCCAGCTTTACTGTAACCGCATCCGGTGTAGGCACTTACCAATGGCAGATAAGCACAGATGGTGGCGCTACATACACGAACATAGCAGTTGGTGCACCTTATTCAGGTATCAACACGGCTACACTTACAATTACAGGTTTAACAGTTCCATTGAGTGGTAACAGATATCGCTGCAGCCTTACCAGTGTTGGTTGTGGTAGCGCAATATCTACAGGTGCATTGCTTACAGTAAATGCATTACCGGCTATCACTTCAAACCCAACAAGTGCAACCGCTTGTACCGGCACTAACCAAACATTTAGTGTAACAGCTACGGGTACAGGTATTGCCTATCAATGGCAATTAAGTACCGACGGTGGTGCTACTTTTAACAATATAGCAAACGGTGGCGTTTATTCTGGTGCTACAACGGCCAGCTTAACTATTACAGGAATAACAATCGGTTTAGATAACAACCGTTACCGCTGTGTGGTAACAGGTACTTGTACACCTGCGGCTACCTCAACACCAGCCACACTTACTGTATTAGCAGCCGTTTCAATAACCAGTAACCCGATTAACCAGACCGTTTGTGAAGGAACTAATACTTCATTTTCTGTTGGAGCGGTTGGTACTGGTTATCAGTGGCAGGTAAGTACAGATGGTGGAATTACTTATAATAATATTGCCAACGGCGGTGTTTACAGCGGCGCTACTACACCTACATTAACACTGACAAGTGTGATACCTTCTCTGAATAATTACAGGTACAGGGCTGTTGTTACGAATGGTTCCTGCACACCTGGTATTTCGACGGGAGCCTTACTAACGGTTAACACATTGCCTATTGTTTCTGCACAACCGCAAAGTGTTACTATTTGTGAAGGTGGTAATGCAGGATTTACTGTAACGGCTACAACTGGTGTAGGAGCTCTTAGCTACCAATGGCAGGTAAGCACAGATGGTGGTACTACCTATGTTAATATAACCGGTGCTACCACCAATGCATTTGCGCAAACAAGTATTCCGCTAACACAAAATGGTTATCGCTTTCGGGTAATTGTAACGGCAGGTTGCGGTTCAATAACAACAACGGCAGCCGTGTTAACCGTAAATGCATTACCTGTAATTTCATTCTCATTACCAGCAACTATATGTTTGTCTGATCCGTTGCTAACACTTTCTGCTTCTCCTTCCGGTGGAACTTTCAGCGGACCTGGTGTATCTGGTGTATTGTTTAATCCAATAGCAGCCAGCCTTGGTTCAAGAACAGTTACCTACACAGCTACCAATGCGGGTTGTCAGGCAGCAGTGTCAAGAACTATACTGGTAAACGAATGTTCTGAACGTCACCTGCGGTTAGGCGATTTTATGGCGGCTACTGTTTATCCTAATCCCAACAATGGTAACTTCAACATCAGGATAAATACAGACCTGTACACAAAAATCGGCCTGAAAGTATTTAACAGCATGGGACAATTAGTATTAGCTAAAAACTTCTCTGGTGTTACTTATGGAAGTGTGTTGCCAGTTAGTCTTTTCAATCCTGCAAATGGAGTGTATCATCTCTACTTGTATAGCGATGAAAGGCCTGAGTTTGCGAAAAGACGTGTTAGTATTATAGTTAAGAGACCATAGAAACTACATTCTTATAACATCATCCCGCCTCCTATTGAAAGAGGCGGGATTTTTTTGGCCTGACCATTTTTCAAAGTAAAGTGATGCAGGTGTTGGTATTGAAATTCAAACGGGTTGCTGTAACGTTGTATTACAAAAGCAAATGAGATGGCTTCGCACCATATTAGCAAAACCAGTGCTGTGGGCAGCAGCAAAATTTTCTTCCAGGCCAAACCGGGCAAGGATATTTGAAGCACTTACCAGGCTTTCTACCTCCATTCTGGAAAACCCGGGTAAAAAGGGATTAGTGATTCCTTTTGAGCAATATGCAGGTAAGTTCATTATTTTTTCTGACCAGCATAAAGGCGGCAGAAATGGAGCGGATGATTTTAGAAGAGCAGAAAAAAATTATTTAACCGCATTAGATTATTACAGCAGCAACGATTTCTGTTTTATCAATCTTGGCGACAGTGAAGAACTATGGGAGAATAATATCTGGAAAGTGAAGAAAAAGAACCGGGCTACTTTTGAAGCGGAAAAAAAATTTCTTGTAAATAATCAGTATGTAAAAATTTTCGGCAATCATGACCTGTACTGGGACACCAGTCTTTGGGCCTATTGGCACCTGAAGAATATGTTTGGAGAGAAAGTAAAAGTGTATGAAGGAGTTGTTTTAAAGTCATTAGTCGGGAGTCATGAGTCAGGAGTCAATACACCGGACACTGAACTCACTATCTTTCTTACCCACGGCCACCAGGGCGATGCACAAAGTGATGGTAACTGGTTCAGTAAATTTTTTGTGGCTTATATCTGGGCTCCCTTGCAGGCATTGCTGCGCATAAACCCTAATACACCTGCTTATGATGCGGAAAAGAAAACGCTGCACAATCATTTCATGTATGAATGGTCGGCAGAATAAAAAGATATGTTGCTGGTAACCGGACACACACATCAGCCGGTGTTTGCATCGCTAACACACATAGAAAGATTGTATAAACAATTTCAACTGGCGGGAAAAGAAAATAACCAGCACCAACTGGATAAACTATTGGATGAAATAAAGAAACGGGAAAAAGAATTCGCCGCCGTGTCGGTTGATTACATGAATATGAA
>JAYVKT010000322.1:0-3719 GCA_043768195.1 Chitinophagaceae bacterium
ATAGGAATTACCAATACAACTTCAGGAATGGAATGGAGAACAAGTGTGAATGGTACTACATATACTGTAACAAAAATACCCGGCGCAACTTTCTCTCCATTTACTTTGTTGTCTGACGGCCAGGTTGAATTTCCCAGTACAGCAGGTGCCAGCAGGTTCCGCATTCTGGATAATGGTAACATAGGAATTGGTACTACAACACCGGCTGCAAGATTTCAGGTAGATCATGCAGGTGCAAACGCTGCCGCAGTGATTAACCAATCTAACGTAGCAAACGGTAATAATGCTTTGAATGTACTTTCTACTAACATAGCTAATAATACTTACTTTAATGCCACATCATGGGCACAAAGGGGTACTGGTACATTAGCTAATACTTTCTTGTTTGGTGCGCCAACCGCTTCTAAAGGGGTTGCTGCTACACCCGGCGGTTTTGGTATTCAGGGTACTTCAGAAACAGGAGTTGGTGTAGTTGGTCTTTCTACCAATGGTGGTTTTGGCGTATTTGGTGCATCAACCGGAACTTCTACAGCCGTTAGAGCTGAAGTGTTTTTTGGTAACCCTGCAGCATATGCCTTACAAACAGTAGGCCGTGTACAAATAAGCGGACAAAATGCTGGTCTTAACAGGGTACTTACTTCTGATGCAACTGGTAATGCTACCTGGCAAACACTGGGTGCTGGTGTAGGCATTGGTGGTGGTGGCACATTGAACTATGTATCTAAATGGACACCCGATGGCAGCAATCTTGGTAATTCTCAAATCACCGATAATGCCAGTACAGTTTCAGTTGGTTTTCCATTCTTTGCCAGCAACAGTATAACTGTTCAGCAAACTCCTTCTGCTCCTGTTAATCCTTCTATAGCTATGATAAGTGCCTCAAGGGCTGCTGGTTCATATCTTGAAAACTCAACAGGTAATGTTTACTTTACAGCAGGAGCTAACACTGTTGCTTCTGGTTCTAAAATAATGACTTTGGGATTGGCTAATCTCAACGTCGGCATCAGTACTGCTGCACCAGTTGCTAGTGCAAAATTGCATGTAAATGGTTATGGTGTCATTGGTTTTGATCAAACATCTGTTTATGCAAATGGTGACGCTGGTTCCAGTGCAGGGCATGGTGTGATAGCCGATGGTGAGTGGAGAGGCGTTTGGGGCCGCAATACAGGTGCCGGTAGCCGTGTTGAAGCTACAGGTGTAAGAGGTGATGTAAATGGTTCCAACTACTCCAATGGTACTGGCCTTAGAGGTACTTCATTAGGTTCTGGTACGTTTAACTGGGGTGTGTATGGCGAAGCAAGTGGCGCCGCAAGCCAAAACTTTGGTGTTTGGGGACAAGCTCCTGTAGCGGCTAATAGCTGGGCAGGTGTTTTTCAAGGCCGTGTGTTTATTGGTGATGGTACACAGGGATTGAATAAAGTGTTTACCAGTGATGCAGGTGGTAATGGTAGCTGGCAGTCTGCTGCTTCTATCGGTATTGTAAGTGGTAGTGGTACTACTAACTTTGTTCCAAAGTGGACACCTAACGGAACCACACTTGGTAATTCTCTTATGCAGGATGATGGTACGAAAATGAATATAGGCAGCATATTTGGAGGAATGGATAATGCCCTTACTGTTGCCAACACACCTATAAGCACAAATGCCGCTATCGGTATTATAGCACCGGGTGGGGGCGCAGGTTTATACACTGAGGATGCAACAGGAGACCTGCATGTTACATTAAACAATAACGATGTGGCCCTTGGCTCAAAAGTGATGACATTCCACGATAATACATTGAATGTGGGTATTGGTACTGTAAATCCGGTTGCCAAGTTGCATGTGGACAATGCGGCTACAGGCAAGGGCGGTTTATTGGTAAACCAGGATAATGAATTAACTATTCCTGCCGGTAAGATTTTGAATGAAGGGGTAGTGACTGATATTTCTGTTATAGCTCCGGCTTTTGCAGGTAATGCTGGCTTATATGTGCAAAGAGAAAATTTTTCTGTAGGTTCAATTGCTTTCTTCCCTGCGGATAAGGCAGTATCTGGGGTGGGTCCCAATGGAACCACCGGTGTTCATGGAACTTCACAAACAGGACTGGGAGTAGCTGGTGTTTCCAGAACAGGAACTGCATTGAGAGGGGCAATTAATGGGGGCCCTGGCCTGGCTTTACATACATCCGGCGGCGGTGTTCTGTTACAGAATATAGGTGAAGCCAACGGCTATGTACTTACCAGCGATGCGTCGGGTAATGCTACCTGGCAGGGACCAAGAAGTATGTCATCAAATACCTTGTTAGCTAATGTTGTTGTTCCCGTAGCAACAGATGTTGTGGTTACTGGTTGGGCTACCACAACTGAAGACGGAGGATCTAATTTTAATCCGGTAACAGGCGAATACACTATTCCTGAAAATGGCTTTTATGATATTAATGCCTCAGTAAACTGGATAGGTTATTCCACTGCCAGCAGGGCAAGATTGAATGTGCAGGTAAATGGTATCACCCGTCAGATTGCAATTGCCCAGCCCTCTGCTACCTTTGGTACAATAGATGTTCATTATGCCAGAAGATTTGTTGCCGGTGATGTTATCCGGTTCATGGTGAATCATGCAAGTGCCAATCCGGAAACTGTTGAGGGAGCCAATTTTGCCAATACTTGCGATATTCATTTGGTTCATAGATAAATTTGTTTAACAATTAAAAATAAAAAAATGAAACAAAAATTTTTAATAGCGATAATATCTTGCTTTAGCATAATGGTTGCTAAAGCCCAGGATGGTGCAGTTACTGTTAAGCAAACAGAACCCACCGTTAATGGTAAGCCTTACAGCCAGTATAAAGCTGAGCAGGATGCCCTTAAAAAACAAAGAGAGGCCAACAAAGCAGCGGCAGTGCAAAATGCCGACCTAGTTACCATCAACCCTTCCGATGCAAAACCGGCTCCTGTCAAAGTGCAGCCTGCTGAAAAAACAAGTGCTGAGAATGATGGTAAATCTTTATCTGAAAGAGATAAGGCTAATGTAACCAAAGCAGAAGTAAAGACTGAGCCAGTTGTTATCAGACAGCAGCCCGAAGGAGCACAAATTCCTGTACGGCCAGACTTCTCAAAGAACAACGGTGCTAATAACAGCAATGGCACTACTCCTGTTGAGAAAGTAAAACCTGTCAACAGAACAACAGAAGAGGCAGTGGGTAACAATGGCACAGTTACTCCGGTTGAAGCTTCTAAAACAAAAGTGATAACTCCTGCTGTTACTCAAAAAAATGAAGTAGCAACACAACCAGCACTACCGGTTGGGGTTAAACTTGAAGCAGGGCCTGCAGAAGTGAAAGTAGTTACTGAACAAAAAGCTGAAGCTACTCAGCCTTCTGGCAATGCACCCAATGCTGCAAAAACAAAGACCAATTAATAAACGCAGTTAATAAAGAACAAAATGAGAAGGCCTTCCGGGGCCTTCTTTTTTTTGTAACAGGTCTCAGCATATTACTGACGTTATTTCCAAATATAAATTTGGAATAATAAAAGTTCTTTCTATCTTAGTTATTCCTCTCCCTTTTAAAACAACCTCCACCATCCTTATAACAGCCTTTCGCCGTTCCTCTGTCTGCTATATTTATAACCACTATAACCACTTATGCTTATGAGAAGAAGAATTACTCTTTCTTGTCTGGCAGTGTTCCTAGCTATATCGTTTTATAGCCGGGCCCAGGTTCCCTCCTTAAATCCAGT
>JAYVKT010000323.1:0-2328 GCA_043768195.1 Chitinophagaceae bacterium
ACCCGAAGCCTGTAGTTCTGTGCCCTGGTGGGTGCAGCGCATCCATAAAGCTGAGTACTCTTTATCACTAAAGCGATACACACAAATGGGATATTGCAAAGCCTCATTACGAACGATGATAAATGACCGATAAGTTGCCTGACTGCCTTGCCTAATAATAAATTCATTTGCGTCCACTGTCAGTCCATCTTTTTCCAATGCCCCGCTGATGTAGCGGGTAGCGGTGCAAGAAGATGCCATAGTTACTAATGCAGTAGCAGCTAAACAAGCTGTACAACTATTTTTTATAAAATTTCTTCTGTCCATTTTATAGTGATTCAAGAAATTTTATCAGCATTGCTTTGTCAGCAGCACTTAATTGCTGAAATATCGTTTTACTTTGACTGGCTTCTCCCCCATGCAGTATAATTGCCTCTTCAATTGTTTTTGCACGGCCATCATGCAATAAAAAATATTGCCCGCCTTGTGAGTTTTTGGATAAGCCCAATCCCCATAGAGGAGGCGTTCTCCATTCGGCAGTAGTAGCAGATCCTTCAGTATAGCCATCGTCCAACCCTGGCCCCATATCATGCAACAACAAATCTGTGTAAGGGAAAAAAGTTTTATTAGATAAAGCTGTAATAGATGAAAAACCTGTTACTAATTGCGGAGTGTGACAATTACCACAGCCACTATTCAAAAAAAATTGTTTACCGGTTTGCACATCCGCATCGTTTTGATTTCGCTGCACCGGTGCTTTTAAAGTTTGCAGGTAAAAAACCACATCCAGCACTCTTTGGGTAGGAATTTCCGGGTCAATAATAAGTCCGCTATAGGTATCAAAGGCTTCAAATACGGAAGTAATACCTATATCCTGGTTGTAGGCATTGGCTGTTTGCTGAAGTAAATCATAAACGGCTGCCTTTTTTCCAAAACGACCAATGTATTTTCCGTTTTGCGTGACAGGTGCAGAACGAATGGTGACGTAGGAGGGTAAATTAATCCAGTTGGGTTTGCCGGAAATACCATCACCGTTCACATCGTTTTCATCGGCGAGTGCAATTATTGCAGCATCGGGAACAAAATCCAAAAATCCAAGCCCCGTATTAGCAGGTGGCATAAACTTAGAGAATGTTGCGCCTGCGGGTATTTGTTCTGGTTGAAAACCGGGGATAGCCCGGTGCTGTAATTGTGGCCCGCCTTGATTTAAAAATTGATTGCCGCTTGCATTGGTTTGTCCAAAACGGGAAAGCATCGTAAACGGGTGACCTTTGCCATCACCGGCATGGCAACTACCACAGGATGTAGCAACAAATATTGGCCCCAGCCCTGTAGTTCTTGTAAACACCTCATCGTTAAAAGCTATGTCCCCTCTAAGAAAGATTACGTTTTGTTCTGGCGTTAGCCCTGCTATCGGGCCGTCTAATATTTCATCGTCGGCCGGGGCGCCAGGTAATAATTTTTGGCAGGCAACGATGCCAATCAGGAAAACAGCTATGACAATTATTTTTTTCATTATTCAAGTGTTCTAAACAAATTTTTAGTCTTGTCTAAAAATATATTTAGTCAAATATAACAATTCTATGGATTCAGGCAAATAAAAAAGCGGCCTTTATTAGCCGCCTTGAAAAATAGGTATCAAAATCAGTTACTTATGTTTCAGTGCATTCAGGAAAGTTCTTTCGAAACTTACCAACCAGCTATTGGTAGCCATACGTTGCATATTGCTGCTTACCTGGAAGCGATATCCGATATTCAGTTTGGCATTGCTGTTAAAAATAAGCTGGAGGGCCGGTGCTAAATCAACAGCATGTTTTTTTATATCCAGGGTTTGCTCTGCCAGTAATTCTGCATACAGATTCACATTCGTTTGCTTATAGTCTGTATATTCTTTGGGGAATAATAAAAGGCCGCCGGATAAAGAATAATTCATGGCCTGGTACATCCGGGATGGTACATAAATTACTTTATCATTTCTTGATTTATCCAATACCTGTGTATGGCTGATGGTGCCTGACAGGGCAAACTTGTTCCAAAGCTGTGTGGCAATAATACCCGCCTCTACACCACTCTTATCCCCCATCAGGGTAATCTCATCATAATGAAAAGGGGCTTTGGTAGCCGATGCATCAAAAAAAACGGCCATTCTGAAATGTTTATGAATATCATCTTTTGAAAGAAACCGGTACTTGGCATAAAAATTAACCGATTCATAGCGAAAATCATTTGTGTGCATATTCCCAAAAGTGCCACCGATATGAAACATAAACTTTTTACTGATACCAAACATCACCTGCGGCATAATGCGCTGCGAAAAACGGCTGTAAATATTATCGTTCGTTACAAAAT
>JAYVKT010000324.1:0-2762 GCA_043768195.1 Chitinophagaceae bacterium
TTTTAATATGAACGTTTCGCAACTTTTAGAGGTAGAGCAATCAGGACTTGTAGCTATTGGGGCACACACACTTGACCACCCAATTTTAAAAAATGAAACAGATGAAAGCAGTTGTTTCGAAATAGCTGAGTCGGTATTGCAGTTGCAAAAAATGCTGGGACATAAAGTAAGCTATTTTGCCTACCCTAACGGTGCAGAGGGTTATGACTTTTCCGAAAGAGAAGTTGACTATCTGCAAAAGGCTGGTATTTCTCTTTCTTTTATAACAGATTCTGACCACCTTAAGAATCTAACTTCCATATATAAAGTGCCCCGGGTTTATTATCCTACTACCCTAGGGCTAAGAGCAAATCATCCATTGATTTTATTCCGCCTGGCAATGGGAAACCGATGGCCAGCCATAAGAAAAAGGGATATTTCTGAAAAAGAAATGCGGGACAACTTCCGCACTATTTTAAGTAAAAATTCCAACTGGAAAGAAAGCTAATAATGCTGCTTGCACGGATGGCTCTCTGCATATTTATCAAAACAAAATTTTAAAAGAACCATGAACATTTATAATAGTTTTTTATATAAGGCAGCTAAAAATGCCTGGTATAAAACAAAATTATTCTTGAATGGAAATAAGGGCTTGCCTTATCAGGTAAATAATTTCAAATTCTACATACCGCCGGCTTTGTATAAGTATGTACCAATAGTTACTAGCAGGAGAATGTTATATTGAGATCAAATTCTACAAAAATAAAACTGGCAATCGTAATCCCTAACCTGTATAAAGGCGGGGCAGAAAAGGTGTTGGTTAATTTTGTAAATAATCTTGATTACAGTAAGTATGAACCGCTAATCTTCTGTTTAAAAAAGGAAGGGGATTTGATTGCAGCTGTTAATTCACAGGTGGTGATAGAAGATTTGAACAGTCCGAGAGTTTATTTTTCCATCTGGCAAATAAGAAAATATTTAAAGAAACACAAACCCGATGTATTAATAGGGTGGATGGGCCATGTAAATGCAGTACTGGCTTTTTATAAATTTTGGCTTCCTTCTAAGTTGGTTTTGATTTGCAGGGAATCGTCCATTCCTTCAAAGTTTATAAAATATTACCGGGCTCCGGGTTTGTTCAGATTTCTTTACCGGTTTCTTAATAGATACGATGGCATCATTTGTCAGTCCGATGCAATGAAACAGGACTTGGTTAAAAATTTTGGTGTCACGCAATCAAAAATTGAAGTAATCAATAATCCGGTAGTTGTCAGCGCAGACACTAATGAAATTTCAAAGGAGGTGGAAACCTTTATTGAGAATGCAGAAAAAGTATTACTATTTGTAGGCAGGTTTAGTGCCGAAAAGAGAATATCCTTATTGTCAGATGTAATGATGGTGCTTCCGGAAGGGTATAAATTAATTTTAATTGGATATGGGCCACAAGAAGCAACTATCAGAAAAGAGGTCAATGACAAAAAACTGACACATAGAATTCACCTGGTAACAGATTGCTCTAACCCGGCAGCGTTTTATGAGAGGGCAGACTGCTTATTACTTACTTCAGCTTTTGAAGGATTTCCAAATGTGGTACTCGAAGCTAATGCTCTGGGTTGCCCTGCCTGTATCTATAAAACTGTCGGTGGCGCAGCCGAAATAATTACATCAGAAAATGGAATTTATATTAGTCCTAACTCAGAAACTGGTATGAATGATTTTGCTGAAGCGATACAAAAAATTTGTACACAGCCAACTATTTTTGGTCGAGAAAAAATTAGAAAATCAACAGAGCAAAAATTTGGAGTTAAAGTAATAATGAACCAGTATATGGACTACATTGGTCAAATGGTACACCTTTAAAAACAGTAAGATGCCAACTTTTGAAACTAAGTATATACTAGAATGAAACTAAGCCAGTATATAATGGGTGCAGAACTTCTCTTTACATAATATGGAAAGCGTAGAACAAAAAAGGCCGGTAGTAACGCACATGCTTTTTAGTGGGCTTGGGGGGCATGGAAGTGTTTTTTTCTCATTGGTAGAAGCTGATGAGGAGAAAAATTATGATTACCGGGCCATATTCTGTGGAGTGGAAGAAATGACGGCTGATTATAAGAAAAATTGTGAGAGGTTGCAGGTGCCATACACTTATTTGAAAAAGAAAAGGGGATTGGATCTGCCATCTTTTGTAAAACTTTTTCGCCAATTCAGGAAGACAAAGCCGGATATTATTTTTCTCCATGGTGCAGGGTTTGGAATTATATCTGCCTTTCTATATAAAGCAACAAAGTTCTTTCGTACAAAAATATTAGTACGGGATACACAAGCACATCATCTAAAGGCAAAAATAGAATGGGTGTGGATGTTCTTCTGCCTTTTTTTTTCCAACAAACTTATTGTATTAACTGATGCGTCGGGCAGTGGAATTAAGAGCAGGTTCAGGTGGCTGGTCAGTAAAAAAAAAATTATAGTAATTCCCAACGGAATTGATATAAAAAAATATCAACCTGTTTCTAAACTCACATCCGGCAAACACTTCGTAATAGGTATGCAAAGCCGGTTGTTGTTAATTAAGGATCATCCTACGTTGATTCGGGCATTTGATATTGTAAAGAAAAGGTTTCCTGATTATAGTTTATCACTTAGCATAGCTGGTGATGGGGAAACAATGGAAAGCTTAAAAAAACTTATTGACGAGTTGCACTTGAATGATAGAGTTAAACTGTATGGAATGTTAGATGAAAAAAGTTTATTGCAATTCATGCAATCTCTGGATATTTATG
>JAYVKT010000325.1:0-4117 GCA_043768195.1 Chitinophagaceae bacterium
CTACCATAAAGTCGAGCACATCCGTTTCAATTACCAGTTTGATACCTTCCAGTTCAAACAATTTTTGATATTGTTTGAGTAAGGCATTCTTTGGTTCGGTAAGTATGGCTCTTAATGTTGCCGCATCTAATGGGTCAAGATGGGTAACTACGGGTAACCTTCCCAGCAATTCTGGTATCAACCCAAAGGCTTTTAAGTCTTGCGGGTTCACATATCGCAGCAGGTTTTTCTTCATATCTTCCTGCAGTTCTTTGTCCACATTAAAACCAATGGTATTGGTTTGCACCCGGCGGGCTATCACTCTGTCTATACCATCAAAAGCACCGCCACAAATGAAGAGAATGTTTTGTGTGTTGACTTTTACTAATTTTTGTTCAGGATGCTTACGGCCTCCTTGCGGTGGCACCAGCACTTCAGACCCTTCCAGCAATTTCAACAAACCTTGCTGCACCCCTTCGCCACTTACATCACGGGTAATAGAAGGATTATCTCCCTTGCGGGCAATTTTATCTATTTCATCAATAAATACAATACCTCTTTCTGCAGCTACCACATCATAATTGCAAACTTGTAATAAACGGGAGAGAATACTTTCCACATCTTCACCCACATAACCAGATTCGGTAAATACAGTGGCATCAACAATAGCGAAAGGGACATTTAATAAACGGGCAATACTTTTTGCCAGTAAGGTTTTACCAGTACCCGTTTCACCCACCATAATGATATTACTCTTTTCTATTTCAACATCATTGGTGTTGTTGACAGGCTCATTATTTCTTTGTTGTAAACGTTTGTAGTGGTTATAAACAGCCACCGCCAGTGTTTTCTTCGCCTCATCCTGGCCTATCACATACTCATCCAGAAATTTTTTTATCTCAACTGGTTTCTTAACGTTGAGTTTGAATGAGCTGGTGCCTTTATCATCTTTAACGGTTAGTTCCTGGTCAATAATTTCCCGGGCATGTTCTACACAGTTTTCACAGATATGACCTTCCTGGCCGGCAATAAGGATTTTAACCTCATCACGGCTGCGGCCACAAAACGAACAATGTAAAGGATTTTTTGCCATAGTTTATTACAGTATAACGGATTACAAACGAATTCGTAACGCACAAAATTATAAAACCGCCCCGATTAGGACGGCTTTATTTATATTTTTAGCCTAAACGGCTCGTTCAGAGTGGTTTAAAGTTTCTTTACCAGCTTGTCGGCTATGCCATATTTGATAGCAGCCTCTGCATTCATCCAGTAATCCCGGTTAAAGTCTTTCATTATTTGTTCTACGGTCTTCCCACAGTTATTGGCCAAAATGGTAGCCCCAATTTCTTTTACTCTCTTGGTTTGCTCGGCTTGTATTTCCAAATCAGCACTCACACCTTGTATATATCCACCTATTGAGGGTTGATGAATCATTACTTCTCCATGCGGGAAAATGTATCGTTTGCCCTTCTCTCCGCCACTTAATAAAATGCTGCCCATGGAAGCAGCCAATCCCATACAAATAGTGCTGACGGGGCTGCTTATCATCTGCATGGTATCATACATCACCATACCGCTTGTTACCACACCACCGGGGCTGTTGATATAAAATTTAATTTCTTCGCCGGGCTTATCGGCATCCAGCAAGAGCAGTTTGCTTACAATGTCCTTGGCACTTTTATCGTCCACTACTCCCCATAGATAGACAGCCCTTTTTTCAAAGAAATAACGTTCTAATTTCTTGTTGAACATACCACTATCACTGTCACTCTTTGGACGTTCTTCTTTTTCATCTGGTTCATCATCTTCCCCGCCTATCGGACGGGCAGGCATTCTAAAGTCGCTGTATAAAAATTGATTGCGGTTCATAGATTTTAAATTTCTAGTTTTTTATTTTTTGTTTACCAGCTGCAGTACTACTATCAGCTGTGGTTGCGTCGCACTCTTGTACAATATTAACACGGATGAGCATATTGTAGTACCCTGATTTTATTCTGAAATGCTACTCATCATTATTTTTTGTTGAACCCCTTCAGGGTTCTAATACATTTTTCGATTTCCTCCCCCCGATTGCATCGGGGGCTATTCACATTTAACCCCTTCGGGGTAAAGCTCTTTATGCTATTATTCTTTATCACATCAAAAAAACTTATTGACCTAAGTCTCCTCCTGAGTTTATCGAAGGATAGGAGACAGGGGCTTAGTCTTTTTTTTGCTTCCTCGCATTCGTCAGCAACACCTCATCCACCAATCCATATTCTTTAGCCTCCGCTGCTGTCATCCAATTATCCCTGTCAAAATCTTTTTCAATTTGTTCAATGGATTTGCCAGTATGATTGTTCACTACTTCGTACAATTCTTTTTTCAATTTACGGATTTCATTCACCGTAATTTCAATATCACTGGCCTGTCCACCAATGGCGCCGCTTGGCTGGTGCATCATAATGCGGGAATGTTTTAACGCTGCTCTTTTACCTTTTGTACCGGCACCTAAAAGTACACAAGCCATTGAAGCTGCCACACCAATACAGATAGTGGCAATATCAGGACTTACATATTGCATTGTATCATACACACCCAGGCCTGAGTACACACTACCACCGGGACTGTTGATGTACATATTAATATCCCTCGACCTGTCAGAAGAGTCAAGAAATAATAATTGAGCAGTTACAATATTGGCAATTTCATCATTGATAGGGTAGCCCAGAAAAATGATGCGATCCATCATCAAACGGCTGTACACATCCATTACCGCTACATTCAGGGAACGTTCTTCAATAATGTTTGGCGTCATGGCGGTTACCATGTGTGAAGCATAACTGTGTAAAGTATTACTGGAAAGGCCACGGTGTTTCACCGCATATTTTTCGAACTCGGAGTTAAACGTCATATTGTGTCGATTAGTTAATTAGTTAATTGGGTTAATTGGTCTTCATTGCAACGCTGTCATTATTATTTTCAGCGTTGTTATTATTCCAACTAACTGGTCTTTCAATTCATCAAATATCCGTCCAAATGCCAAAACCACAAAATGTGTGACAGGTTATCATAAATTAATCGGGAATAATCGGATAGCTATCGGTTAATCTGGCAGTATAAACAAAAAACGCCTCGAATAAACGAGGCGTCGTAATTTATAAAGTCTTTATGACCTAAGTCTCCTCCTGAGTTTATCGAAGCCTGCCCGACTATGTCTTTCAGGCGGGGATAGGGGACAGGGTTTTTAATGCTGATGTGCCTCTACCATTTTGGTAAAATCTTCCGCACTTATGTCTTTATCCGCAGGTTTTACCTGTGTAGCCGCCCATTCAAATATTTTTTGTGTCTGTATGCGGTTGTATGCATCTTCCACATATTTTCTGTCTTTCATCATTTTTTCTACGTAATCAGTTACCCAGGGCTGATCATCGCTGAGGTTAGCACCGCCCATATAGCTGAATAGTTGCTGTTTGGCAAAAGCCTTTATTTCATCCGGATTTACCGCTATCGCATTATCCTGAACAATTTTGTCAGAAATCAATGTCCATTTCAACTGGCTGATGAATGTGGGAAATTCTTTTTCTACTTCCTCATCTGTTTTAGGTTCGGCGGCTTTGTCAGATTCATTTTGAGTTTTTATCCACTTCTTTAAAAACCCTTCAGGGAATTTTATTTCGGTATGATCAACCAATTGATGAAATACCTGGTCGTGGATTTGATTGGTAGCCTGAGCCGCCCAATGGTTTTGTATTTCTTCTTTTATTTTATTGCGAAAATCAGCTTCTGTTTTCACTTCCTGGTTTGGATACAGTTGGTTGAAGAATTCTTCGTTCATCTCTCTTTTTTCCAGTAAGCCAACTTTAGTAATTACAATCTTGAAATATTTATCTGCTGCTGCAACGTCTTCTTTATTTAATCCCAGGTCGCCAATAATCCACTCTCTTTCTTTTTCATCAAAAGCATTTTTTAATTGCATCACTTCCGAATCTTCTGCTTTTTTACCCATCCAGTTTTTGCGGCAGCCTTCTGAAAAATATTTTACCAGGATAGAATTATCTTTTTTAGAACCGCCTTCTACTTCGTTGCCGTCAGCATCCACTTCCACAAAATTTACATTCAGCACATTGTCTTCAGTAGTTACTGTTTCCTCATC
>JAYVKT010000326.1:0-2816 GCA_043768195.1 Chitinophagaceae bacterium
GTTTGCAAGGGCTTATTAATAATCAGAAAGAAAATTTGACGAGTTCCGAAAGAAAAGTACATTTATAGAAATCAAAAACAACTGTATATGGAACAAAACCAAAACTCATCACTGTTTTCCCTAAACCTTGATGCGCAGAACAGCTACACACTAAGAAGCGTTGCTTCCTGGGCCAAAGTACTTGGGGTGGTAAGTATTATTACCGCTATTTTGTGTGTAATCGGCGGTATTATCTTTCAACAATATGCAAACGATGTTAGCGGCTATGGCAGTTATCGTTCCCGAAGCTCTGGTATGGGTTCCGGAACAATGGGCAACGTAGGGCTTGTTGTTTACATACTGATGGGCCTCCTTTATGGTGTAAGCGGCATGTTCGCATTAAATGCCGGAAACAAGATAAATGCTGGTCTTAAAACCAATAACATGGAATTGTTAAATGGTGGTTTTGCAGGTGCCAGAAATTTCTTTGCCCTCTGGGCCATCCTCATGATTTTATTTCTCATTCTTATACTGATAGGCCTTGCCGGGTCTCTGTAAGCAATATTTGCTGATTGAATTAGTCCCGTACTTTCCCAGTGCGGGGCTTTTTATTTAGTGGAGAGGTAGTTATAATCTTTCAGCAATACATCAAGAAAGTCAAATGGTGACATGGCAGACTCAATCTTGAGGTGCGACTTTATTTTGTACATGGCTGATTCTGCCATATGAAAATCGCCTTTCTTCCGGGCTGTTTCTAAAATGCTCTTTATAGCATTAATATCTTTATCACTCAACTGCATTATTTGAGGGAAAGAAGGAACATAGCTATCCGCCACATCAATAAACACGGTGTCTTCAATATCGCTTTTGGTATTAATGCGGATAAGGATTGTTTTAGCCAGTATGTCGCCAATGCGTTGCCCTTTTTTAGATGAAACAACCAGCACAATCTCTGTAATAAAAAAAATCAGCATCATAATAATGATAAAAGTGCCTTCCCCTTTTTGGCCGGCACCAACAGACTGAAGGCCGATGGCCAGCAGAAAAAAGAACCAGATATCCCGCAGCATCCACCGGATAAAAAACTGGCTGATACTCGGTTTGCCGCCGTTTTCATTTACTACTTTAATGCCGGTTATTTTTTTGCCAATGCTTTGCCCGTTCATCGTTATTTCCATTACTACATGGTAGAGCAGCATGGGTAATAGCAGCAACATCCATACACCGTATAAGTCATACATTGTATCGGTATCAGACAGGTTACTGTTGCTTACTACAGACCGGAGGATCTCTCTGGCTATTTTATAATAGAAAAAAAGTACTACCAGGTCAATTATCAGTGAAATTAACCTGCGGTAAAATTCCGGGATCTCAAATTCTACATCAATATTAAAGTTGGTAGGTACTTTTATAACAGCCATTCGCCGGGAGATAGTTTAAAGGTTCAAATTAATATTTTTTATATAATTAAATTCAAAAGCACTGCTCTTATCCCTTATAAAAGCAGTATTTTACAATCTTAAAATGCCCTTTTGAGAGAAGCACTTTTTATTAAAAAGAATAAAGACCGCTGGCTTAAAAACCAGCATATGCCGCCTGACGATCCTGATGAAATGGCTGCCGATTTTACCCAGTTAGTGGACGATCTGGCTTATGCCAAAACTTTTTATCCATCGGGTAAAGTAACTAATTATATTAACTCGCAGGCCTCTAAAATTTATCTGGACATTTATAAGAACAGAAAGGAAGAGTCGAACAGGCTGATCACTTTCTGGAAGTATGATTTGCCGTTAACCATCCGCAAGCATCACAAAGTTGTTTTATTTGCCTTTGTTTTTTTCCTGATTTTTTTCTCCATCGGTTTTTTTACGGCTTCAAAAGATGAAGGCATCGTAAGGGGTATTTTAGGAAACCGCTATGTAGAAGACACCCGGGATAATATTGCCAATGGAAACCCTTTTGGTGTATATGAACATGGCAATGCTTTTTTAAGCTGGATTAGCCTGATGATACATAATATCCGGGTCTCGCTGCTGATGTTTGCTTCAGGCATTTTTTGCGGCATCCCCAGTTTGTATTTATCTACTGAGAATGCAGTTATGCTCGGTGCTTTTGATCAGTTTTTTGCAGCAGAAGGCCTGGGCCTGGATTTTTGGTTAGTTGTTTTTGTACATGGTACCCTGGAGATAACAGCCATTATACTTGCAAGTGCTGCTGGTCTTATATTGGGAAAAAGTTTTTTGTTTCCGGGCACTATCCGGAGAATTGATGCCTTTAAGGCAGGAGCTAAAGACGGCGTAAAAATTATGATTGGGCTGATGCCCGTATTTGCACTGGCCGCTTTTTTTGAAGGGTTCATTACCCGTTTGTACAACAATGTATCAATGCTTACTACCATTATTTTTGGCCTGTCGGTTTTATTTGTCATCTGGTATTTTATTATTTACCCTA
Organism: Chitinophagaceae bacterium; assembly: GCA_043768195.1. Taxonomy (GTDB): domain Bacteria; phylum Bacteroidota; class Bacteroidia; order Chitinophagales; family Chitinophagaceae; genus JJ008. Next base: position 2,431 of record JAYVKT010000326.1, read on the forward strand.
TCCGGCTTGGCAGAAAGTTAGCCGCACAGTTAAATGAGGAGGATGTATAAGTGCTGAAATCAATCCAAAAAAATATCAGGGTGATTATTAGCAGCAGGTTATTGCTTCTTTTTATATCCCTCCTTTTTTCACTTTTTGTCAGTGCACAGGAAGAGGAGAATAAGCCTGTTTTGGGTGTGGATACGGTGGAAACATCTGAGGTAGTTATGGATGATGCACCGCCTGATGAAGCTAAAGTAAGTGATCCTGAAAAAAAATATTTCCATAACCTATGGGATACATTATCTGTAAAAGAACGGACGCTGCCGGGTGAAGTGGTGAAGCGGATGCGGGAAGATGAAGATTTCTGGTATGCTAACGCAGATATAAAAAATAACCCGTCGAAG
>JAYVKT010000327.1:0-2835 GCA_043768195.1 Chitinophagaceae bacterium
CCGACATATGATTTTTTTGAGAAATTAACTTTGACTCCTTACAAAAAAATCTATTCAATTAACGATACAATTACTATACAATTTCAGACAAATGATAAAAAGCTTTTTGACAAACTTAGTAATTCGCTAATCGCAACGGACACCTCTCAACTTTTCGTAGGGTTTAACTATCATAAACGTTATATTATTGGAACTCAACCTGAATTTTTCTGTGATACAAAAGTTGACAATCCTATTGATTTATCATTTACTACTTTGTACCCATGGTATAATGTTATAACTTATAAGACAAATTGTTCTGCTCCAAACTATTTTCTCAAGGCTTCATTTATACCGAAAAAGACTGGAATCTATTCACTTGAACCTTTTATTTCTAATCAATACTGCCAAAATAAAATTGACAGACCATATACAACGACAAAATTTATTTTTGACTTGGCTGACTGTAATAAAGACGTTTGGCTTTCTATACCACCAGCATCACGGGGTGGCGAACTTGGTTTTACAGACGTTCAGATTGACAAAAAGGAGATATTTGTATTTAAGGTTGAGTAAGACTGCTTACAACATTCAGTTTTGCATACGGTGTAAACCGTACCAGAATCAACAGATGGGTACTCGTACACCAGAGCATATATGACCTGCCCCGGTCGCCTAAGCAAGTTTCTTACAACCTTCAACAAAAAAAATTGTGGCAGAGCTTCAATCTGAATTCCAAAAAAAATGGAGTTGCTAAAATGATAAATGGCAACTTATAATCACCAGATTGACTTACTTTGGTACTCCTTCTAAAAAATAAAATTTATGAAACAAAGATTATTGCTGCTATCTGTCTTTACTATCGCTTTTGCTGCTTTGGTAAACGGACAGACTAAACTGGCGGAAAAAATTACCAAACAGGGAAACGAATTAGTTATCCCTTACGAAAAATATGTTTTGTCCAACGGCCTCACCCTCCTCATTCATGAAGACCATAGCGACCCGGTAGTGCATATAGATGTTACTTACCATGTGGGTTCTGCCCGGGAAGAAATCGGCAAATCCGGTTTTGCCCACTTCTTTGAACACATGATGTTTCAGGGAAGTGATAATGTAGGCGATGATCAGCATTTTAAAATAGTATCGAATGCCGGCGGCACACTAAACGGCACTACCAACCGTGACCGTACCAATTATTTTGAAACAGTGCCCAGCAATCAATTAGAAAAAATGCTGTGGCTGGAAGCCGACCGCATGGGCTTTCTATTAGATGCGGTAACACAAAAGAAATTTGAAATACAGCGATCAACTGTAAAGAACGAACGGGGGCAAAATTATGATAACCGTCCGTACGGTCTGGCTGGTGAAACGGTGTCGAAAAATTTATACCCGTATGGCCATCCCTATTCCTGGTTAACGATTGGTTATGTAGAAGATCTGAACCGGGTAAATGTTGATGACCTGAAAAATTTCTTTTTAAGATGGTACGGGCCAAACAATGCAACCGTATCAGTGGGTGGTGATGTGAAACCGGCTGATGTGGTAAAGCTGGTAGAAAAATATTTCGGCGTTATTCCTGCCGGGCCTGCAGTAAAACCGGTGCAGGTGCCAGCCGTTGTTTTAACCAGCGACCGCTATGCATCTTATACTGACAACTATGCAAAACTTCCTTTGCTGATGGTGGCCTACCCCACTGTTCCCAACTATCATAAAGATATGGGTGCTCTGGCTTGCCTTGCACAGGTGCTGGGCCAGGGAAAAAATTCTATTCTTTATCAGCAATTGGTAAAAAAACAACTGGCTCTGCAGGCAAATGTTTTCAGTCAGTTGTCGGAGTTAAGTGGTGAAATGATGTTTCAGATGGTGCCATCACCCGGCAAGTCATTAACCATGCTCGACAGTTTGTTCCGCAACTCATTAGATTCGTTTGAAACAAGAGGCGTTACCGATGAGGATATTGAAAAATTTAAAGGCGGCATAGAATCTCAGCAAATAAATGGATTGCAGAGTGTGTCTGGTAAAGTATCGCAGTTGGCAGCTTTTCAAACATTTACCGGCAACCCCAATAAAATAGCTGACCTTATTAAAATGTACCAGGCGGTTACTAAAGAAGATGTGATAAGGGTGTATAATGAGTACATAAAAGATAAACATGCCGTGTTCCTTAGTGTGGTACCAAAAGGACAGGAAAAAATGATTGCCCGTGCAGACAATTACAAAATTGATTCCACCAACTATGCAGCTCCCGATTATGGATATGCCGGATTGAAATATAATAAAGCAAAAGATAATTTCGATCGCAGTAAAACTCCGGGCAATGGCGCCAACCCTGTTGTGAAAGTGCCAAAATTCTGGAGAAAGGATATTCCGAACGGTGTACGGATGATTGGTACAGAAAGCAATGAAATTCCAACGGTAACTATTACTATCACCATTCCGGGTGGCCACCTGCTGCAGGCAAACGATACGGCTAAAGTTGGCCTGGCAAGTATGTTTGGCAGTATGATGAATGAAGACACTAAAAATTATTCTGCGGAACAAATGGCGGTGGAATTGCAAAAGCTGGGCAGCAATGTTTCTGTCAGCAGTAGTTTTGATGGTATTACTTTTAATATTCAAACGCTGAGGAAAAACCTCGATAAAACATTGGCTCTGGTGCAGGAAAGGATGTTTAATCCAAAATTTACCGAAGCAACTTTTAGCCGCATACAAAAACAACGGCTGCAGGGTTTCAAACAAAGCAAAGCCGATCCGGCTGCGGTAGCCGATGCTGTTTTTGCTAAAATAAATTACGGGCCTAACAGCATTCTTAGTATGAGTGAGGATGGCACGGAGAATACAATCGGAAATTTAAAA
>JAYVKT010000328.1:0-6097 GCA_043768195.1 Chitinophagaceae bacterium
CAACTTCCTGACAAACAAAGAATTGTGTTCGGTTTGCGATATTATGATGAAATGCCTTATGAGGAAATGAGCAGAGTTCTGGAAACAAGTGAAGGAGCTTTAAAAGCCAGTTATCATCATGCAGTCAAGAAAGTTGAGGATTATATGCTAAATCATTAAACTTTGAAGAACAGAATCCATCTTAGAACGGTAAAATGATACAGAAAGACAACATATTACAAGAGTTGAATGAGTTGAACAGCACATTGGCAACTATCAACCGGCAAAATGTTTATACAGTTCCTGCCGGATATTTTGATGGATTGGCTGCACAGGTGTTGAACAGGATAAAGGCTATGGATGCTGCCAATGCGATGGAAGAGTTGAGCCATTTGTCCCCAACGCTTAGCTATACGTCGAAACTTGTTCCTTATAATGTTCCAGAAGGATATTTTGACAGCCTTGCAGAAAGGGCAATACAAGCTGTTCGGGTAAGCAACGATTATCTCCAAAAGGAGTCCTTTGGACAGACAGCCAAAGAAGAAATCGAAACACTTTCGCCTTTATTGAGTGGTTTGAAAAAAGAAATTCCCTACTCCATTCCTCAAGGCTATTTTGAAGAACTGACTAAAAATATCAGCAAGGAAGAAAACAAACCATCTGCAAAAATTATTTCGCTTACCAGCCGTAAATGGTTCCGCTATGCGGCGGCGGCAGTAGTTGTTGGAATAATTGCTATAACTGGTTTTTTAGTAACTGGTAATGAAAAAGAACCCGGTGTTAAAGCTTTGGCTAAACTTAGCCGTGATGTAAAGAAAATGGATGAAACACAAAAAGACAAGCTGATGGATTTTATAGATGCCGGATTGAACGGACAGGAAACCGTACAAGCAAATCCGGGTAGTAAATCAGAAATAAAAGATTTACTTCAGGGCATTTCTGAAGAAGAGCTAACAGATTTTCAGGAGCAAACAGAAGACATCCAGGAAGTGCTTACGATAAACTAAGAAACAATGAAAAAAATTTTACTCATATTATTTTTACTTCCTGGCTTTGCGGCATTTGCACAAACTGAAGAACCTCCTCAAGAGGGTGGTAAAATTCAGGAGCGAATGAAAGAATATATCCAAAGCAAACTGGGGCTTTCAAGAGCAGAGACAGAAAAGTTCACTCCTGTTTTTGTACGGTACTTCAGGGAGTTTGCACAAACCCATCGTCAAAACAAAGGTGACAGGCTTATTCTGCAACAAAAAATTATTGAGCTTCGTTTACGTTATCGTGGCGAGTTCAGACAGATAATGGATGAACAACGAGCTAATAAAATTTTTAAGTATGAAGATGATTTTCGCCGTGAAGCTATCCAGATAATTAAAGAAAACAGGAGGGACAGGGTGCCGCCACGAAGAACAAGAACCATTCTTTTACGATAAAATCATATAACCCGTAATCTTATAAAATAGTAATAGCCAGCCCTGATGAGTTGGCTGTTTTATTTCCTTTAAAAACTCCAGACCGGATTTTTCACATCATGATAGAATAAGAAAGTCCATTTTTCTTTTTCTCCTCTCTCCCACCATTGTTGCCGCAGCTCCATTGCTTTCTTTCCATCATAATCATACTTGGCAGCAAACTTATGTTTCATCTGCTGTAACTGAGGGGCATCATCAGCCCCATAGAAAACAGTTTCATCATTTTCTTTTATCCAAAATACCTGATGATGGGGTGAATGAGCCCCGGTGATTTCGTAGTGAATATACTCACCAATTATTCCATTGCCTTCGAGCAGCACAACTTGTTCCGCATTTTGAAGGCACACTAATTCTTCCGTTATAAAAGAAGGGAACCCTTTTTGAAAAGCAAAAGCCAGTTCAGACCGTTGCACATAATAAGTGGCATTGGGCAAGGAAAGCCTGCCACCGAGCCCCTCCCTTTCAATTCCTACTCCGGCTGCATGGTCTTTATGCAGATGCGATAATAACACTTTAGTTACTTCGGACGGATTAATGCTGGCATCCATCAGGTTTTGATGAAGTTGCAGCGTCCCGTTTTTTTCAAATCCAAGCCCGGTGTCAAGCAAAAGAATATCTTTTGAAGTAATAACTACAAACGGCTGAATTTCTACTAACAGACTACCGGCAGATCTTGATTGTAAAGTGTCTTTAACATCATCGAATGGCACAAACAATTTTGTTTTATCAATAGTAAAAGTGCCTTCGGAAAGTGGGATGATTTTCATAACGCTGATAGGTGCAAATTAGCGTAAAACCATTTGCCTGTCAGCATCCAACCGTATTAAAATAAAAAGAAGGATAGTGAAAGTAAGCAAGGAAGTGCCGCCATAGCTAACAAATGGAAGCGGAATACCAATAACCGGGGCCAGGCCAACCGTCATGGCCACATTAATGGCAATATGGAAAAAAAATACCGCCGCAACGCCATAAGCATAACAACGGCTGAATGTACTTCGCTGTCTTTCTGCCACGGTAACAATCCGGAAAAGCAAGAGGAGATATAATCCCAATAACACTATGCTGCCCATAAAACCAAAGCCTTCACCCACGGTGCAAAAAATAAAATCAGTCCGTTGCTCAGGTACAAAATCGTACCGGGTTTGTGTTGCCTTTAATAAACCCTTGCCAAAAACCCTTCCGCTGCCAATGGCAATTTTAGATTGGCGCACATTATAACTGCTTCCGCTTTCTTTTTTCTTCTTTGTTTCTTCAGTTGTTTCTGATTCCCCTTTTTTCAGGTAAGGGTTATCCTTACCGAATAAATCGTAGATACGTTCTACCTGGTGTTTCTGCAATATGTTTTTAAAAATATAAGGCACCGCAAACCGCTGCACCCCCACACAAAGCACCCAAAGAAAAATGATAGTAGTAAGGATACGCCGCTTTCTTTTGATCTGCCGCCGAAAAATATAAATAAGAATGGCAGCAATAGCTGTGAGAATTATGGCTAATGTATCGGGTGGAATTACAATTGTAGCAACAATCAAAGCAGCAACGGCAAACCCTACCAATAAAATAATTGAAGGAAGCCCTTCCCGGTACATAACGATAAAAAAAGAAAAGAACACAAGAGCCAGCCCGGTTTCTTTCTGTAAAATGGCCAACACAGCCGGTAATAATGCTATGCCAGCGGCTATTAATTGTGAACGGGTTTTAGAAAAATCCGTCTCGGGCCGGGATAAATATTTGGCTAATGCCAACGCTACAAAAATTTTACAAAATTCTGCGGGTTGAAAATTGAATGCCCCCAGTTTTATAATTGATTCCGTTCCTTTAATCGTGGAGTGAAAAGGGAAAACCAGCAACAGCAGAAAAATACCAAAAACATATCCAAGATTGGCGGTGGCAGAGAAAAATTTACTGTCGGTCAATAAAATTAAAAGGCCAAGCACTAATCCGATTCCCAAAAAATATAACTGCTTACTGTAGTCCGTCTTAAATTTTAAAAAACTTTGTACTACCGCATCGCCTTCTTTGTAGGTAGCAGCAAATATGGCTGTAAGGCCAATAATTACCAGCAACAAGTAAATACCAACGAGACTCCAGTCTATTCCTTTTGATATGGCCGGGTTACGCTGGTTCATGCAAACATCACTAACTTTTGCTTACGGAAATAATACTCGTTTTGCAGGAGAAAGAAAATCTGGCTTTTTTGCTTTTGGCTGAAAGGTTTGTTTTTTTCTTCCGGGTTTACTGGCTCAGGTTTTATCAAAGTGTATTTTTCCAGGTAAGAACTGTCTTTTGTTTTCTGAAACCACTCAATAGCCCTTACGGAATCTGTTTTGTATTGAAGCCGTTTAAAATAGGCAGGCATCAGGTTGGCCTTTGAAATACGTTCAACATCTGCTACGCTTTTTTTCTGTAAAGTATCATTGAGATATTTTTCTATTAAAATCCTTGAAATAGGGCCGCCCCATGTGGCACCAAATCCTGCATTTTGTACACACACAGCTATAGCTATTCTGGGGTTAATTTTTGGGGCAAAACATACAAACATTGAATTGTTGGGTAATTTTATTCTGCGACCATCCAGCACTGTATAAGTTTCCGCTGTTCCGGTTTTAGCACACACATCTATACCCGGTATTTGTGCCACCCTTGCCGTTCCGAATTTTACAACATCATTCATCCCTTCTATAACAGCCCTGAAAGATGAGTCATCAATATGAGTGAGTACATTGTGTTTAATTCTAAACTTACTCATAATAGCGGTGTCTTCTTCTCTTTCATCTTCTATCTTCTCAACAAAGTGAGGCGTATAATAATATCCTTTGTTTGCGATAAGGCACATTGCATTAGCTAACTGTAAAGGAGTAGCCTGCATTTTATCCTGGCCTATTCCCAATGTCAGGTTGGTGCAGGAATTCCATCTTCCTGCATTTTCCTTATTATACACAGATGTGTCAGGTATATTTCCTTTGTTTTCGCTTGGCAGATCAACCCCTAACTTAACTCCCAAACCAAATATATTCATGTACTCCCGCCATTTCAGATAACCCATTTTTACATTTTCATACTTTGGATTATCAGCAGCCAGTCTATACAAATGGGTGAAGTAAGAGTTACAAGAATAGGCAATTGCGGCTCTCAGGTTTGCAGAGTGGCCGCCGCCGGAATGGGTGCAGGCTGGCTTTCCGGAACCACAGCCATTATAACGACCACCACATGGATACCCGTAAGAAGGAGTGATAAGCCCTTCATCAAGTGCTACCAAAGCACCTATTGGTTTAAAAGTTGATCCCGGCTCGTATAGACCATTAATAGCCCTGTTCAGCATGGGGCCGGTAACATCGAGTGACATGCGGCCATAGTTTTTATTTTTATCAGCCCCTGTAAGATCATTAGGATTAAAATTAGGGCCCGATACCATAGCAAGTATGCCGCCTGTTTGGGGATCGATAGCAACAAGCCCTCCTACTTTGTTTGACATCAACTGCTCTGCCAGTTGTTGCAATTCGATATCAATATATGTTTTTAATCCACGGCCTGCTATGGCCCCGGTATCAAAACTCCCATTTTCATACTGCCCCACTAACCTGTTCTTATTGTCTTTGATAAGGTATTGAACTCCTCTTTGCCCCATCAACACATTTTCATAATATGCTTCTAAGCCATTTTGTCCTTTATAATCACCCATTCTATAAAAATCACCCGATTTCTCAATTTGCTTTGGACTTACTTCACTTATATACCCTAAAATATGAGCTGCTGCATTAAAGGGATATGATCTAACTGGTCTTTCTACCATTGCAAAGCCCGGAAACCGCCATTTATTTTCTTCAAACCTTGCCTGTTGTGTTGGGGTTAACAGATCTTCAAATATGGAAGGCCGTACAGAGGTATTCTTAAATTTAGCTTCAGTTATTTTTTTGTTGAACTCTGCAATATCTATCCCCATCAATCTGCAAAACTCAAGAGTATCAATATTCTTTACCTCAGCAGGTGTAACCAGTAAATCAAAAATTAATGTATTGGATAAAATTGGCTTGCCCTTTCTGTCATAAATTATCCCTCTTTCAGGATATACAATCTTTTCAAAAACAGCATTATCCTTTGCCAACTGTTTAAACTTGCCCGAAACCACCTGCAGATAAAACAACTGTGCAATAATGACAACAAAAGCAATTAAGAAAATAAGGCGGATGATACGGCTTCTTGATTGATTGAACGCAGGCATTGAGTAAGTACGAAAGATAAAGTAGGAAGTAAGAAAAGATTATTTTTTGTTACAGTTACAAAGTACGAATTACAATAGGCGGTTTCCAAATCTATTTGCCAATAAACCCATGATTTAAGAAAAATTTCTGCCGGCACCGGTTGTATACAAAATTTCTTACGCCGTATTTGTCCGGAACTTTAATCGCCTGGGAAATAAAAGTTCGGCAGTAAAAATGAGCAGCATACTGATGCCGGTTGTGGCTATCACCTTAATAATAAAGTCAAGAAAATTTCCAACATCTAACCATTCCAGAAAAACCATATATCCATGGTGAAGCAGGGTAAGGATGAATACATACACAGCATACGGCGTCCACTGCATGGCTTTGGGCGAAGGCTCCCGGTAATTAAACTCTGATGTGTCTTTTGGGGTAAGAACGTTGATGATA
>JAYVKT010000329.1:0-8586 GCA_043768195.1 Chitinophagaceae bacterium
GGTGAGTCTGATCCTACTCCGGAAGAAAAATTACTGCGTGCCATCTTCGGTGATAAAGCCGGCGATGCGAAAGATGCTTCATTGAAAGCTCCAAACGGAGTAGAAGGTGTGGTTATTGGTAAGAAACTTTTCCAGAGAGCCAAGAAAGATAAGAATGCGAAAGTGAGAGAGAAGGCAATGATGGAGAAGTTGGAAAAAATGCATGAGAAGAATGAAGTTGATTTGATGGAAGTGTTGCTGGAAAAACTAACCACACTTTTAGCTAATCATACATCTGCCGGAGTCGGTAATAATTTTGGTGAAATACAAATAGGCAAAGGCGCTAAGTTCACCGAGAAGAACCTGAGAGGCCTTGATTATGCAAACATCAACCCACTTGGTTGGACAAGCGATAAAAAAGTTGACGATCAAATCAACACTTTATTACATAACTACAATATCAAGTTCAATGAAGAGCTTGGTCGTTATAAGAGAGAGAAATTCAACATCAGTATTGGTGATGAATTACCTGCTGGTGTATTAAAGCTGGCCAAAGTTTACCTCGCTGTTAAGCGTAAGCTGAAAGTGGGTGATAAAATGGCGGGCCGCCACGGTAATAAAGGTATTGTGGCTAAAATAGTTCGTCACGAAGACATGCCGTTCCTCGAAGATGGAACACCGGTGGATATCGTATTGAACCCATTGGGTGTACCAAGCAGGATGAACCTGGGCCAGATTTATGAAACAATCCTTGGATGGACTGGTGAGAAATTAGGATTGAAATTTGCCACGCCAATCTTTGATGGTGCAACGGTAGATGAAATTGCCGGATATTGTAAGCAGGCTGATATACCAATGTATGGTCACACTTATTTGTATGATGGTGAAACAGGAGAACGTTTTCACCAGAAAGCAACAGTAGGTATTATCTATGTTATTAAACTTCACCACATGGTGGATGATAAAATGCATGCCCGTTCTATCGGACCATACAGTTTAATTACTCAGCAGCCGCTGGGTGGTAAAGCTCAGTTCGGTGGTCAGCGTTTTGGAGAGATGGAGGTTTGGGCATTGGAAGCTTACGGTGCATCTAATATTCTTCAGGAATTATTGACCATTAAGTCGGACGACATTATCGGCCGTGCAAAAACATATGAGTCTATAGTAAAAGGAGAAAATGTGCCAAGAGCCGGTGTACCTGAATCATTCAACGTATTGGTGCATGAGTTGAGAGGCTTGGGTCTTGACCTTAAATTTGAGTAAGCGAATGCTTCGAGCTATGATTTATGAGCTGCGGGTTAAAGTCTCGAAACTCACAACTCGCCACTCGAAACTTTTTTCAGTTGGTAACAAAATTTTAAAGAAACTAGAAACAATAAATTGGCTATGAAAAAAGAGAATCGTCCTAAAGCGGCTTTTTCAAAAATAACCATCGGTCTTGCTTCTCCGGATACTATTCTGGAAAGAAGCTACGGTGAAATATTAAAGCCCGAAACGATCAACTATCGTACGTACAAACCTGAAAGAGATGGTCTGTTCTGCGAAAGAATTTTTGGCCCGGTAAAAGATTATGAATGTGCCTGCGGCAAGTATAAACGCATCCGTTATAAAGGAATCGTTTGCGATCGCTGCGGTGTGGAAGTAACAGAGAAAAAAGTTCGTCGTGAAAGAATGGGTCACATCAAACTGGTGGTGCCTGTTGTTCATATCTGGTATTTCAAATCTTTGCCAAATAAAATTGGTTACCTGTTGGGGATGAGCTCTAAAAAACTGGAGACTATCATTTATTACGAAAGATTTGTTGTAATACAAGCTGGCCTTCGGGCTGATAAAGGGCAGAATTTTGCCGACCTGCTTACAGAAGAAGAGTACCTTGATATATTAGATACATTACCAAAAGAAAATCAATACCTGCCAGATGATGATCCTAATAAGTTTATCGCCAAGATGGGTGCTGAGGCTGTACAGGATTTGCTTGCAAAAATAGATCTTGACCAGTTATCATTTGATTTAAGAAATGCTGCGGCTACTGAGACTTCACAACAGCGTAAAGCAGATGCTCTAAAGCGGTTGAGTGTAGTAGAAGCTTTCCGTGATGCCAATACAAGAATCAATAACCGTCCTGAATGGATGGTAATGCAATACATTCCTGTTATTCCACCAGAATTGCGTCCTTTAGTGCCGCTGGATGGTGGTCGTTTTGCATCATCTGATTTGAATGATTTGTATCGTCGTGTTATTATCCGTAATAACCGTTTGAAAAGATTATTAGAAATTAAAGCACCTGAGGTTATCCTTCGTAATGAAAAAAGGATGTTGCAGGAAGCTGTTGACTCATTGTTTGATAACAGCCGTAAATCAAATGCTGTAAAAGCAGAAGGTGGAAGGGCTTTGAAATCATTAAGTGATGTATTAAAAGGTAAGCAAGGTCGTTTCCGTCAGAACCTGTTGGGTAAAAGGGTTGACTATTCTGGTCGTTCTGTTATTGTAGTAGGGCCTGAGTTGAAATTACATGAGTGTGGGTTACCAAAAGATATGGCTGCTGAATTGTTTAAGCCATTTATCATTCGCAAATTAATTGAAAGAGGTATCGTAAAAACAGTGAAGTCTGCAAGGAAACTGGTGGACAAGAAGGAAGCTGTAGTTTGGGATATCTTAGAAAATATTTTGAAAGGGCATCCGATTATGTTGAACAGAGCCCCAACACTTCACCGTTTATCAATTCAGGCTTTTCAGCCTAAGTTGATTGAAGGTAAAGCAATACAATTGCACCCGTTGGTAACCACGGCCTTCAACGCCGACTTTGACGGTGACCAGATGGCGGTGCATGTACCATTGAGCCATGCAGCAATATTGGAAACACAGTTATTGATGCTGGCTTCGCATAACATTCTGAACCCACAGAATGGTACACCTATTACCCTTCCTTCACAAGACATGGTACTCGGCCTGTATTACATTACCAAGGGCAAAAGAACTAACGAAACAGAAACCGTTCGTGGCGAAGGAAAAGCTTTCTACTCTACAGAAGAAGTATTGATTGCATATAACGAGAAAGTTATTGATATGCATGCCTGGATCAAGGTAAAGGCAAACATCCGCAACGCAGATGGTTTATTGGAACATAAACTAATAGAAACAACTGTTGGTCGTGTAATTTTTAATCAGCATGTACCGGCTGAAGTAGGGTTTGTAAATGCATTATTAACAAAGAAAAACCTTCGTGAAATTATTGGTGATATTATCAAAATCACCAACGTTCCAAAAACTGCGAAGTTCCTCGATGATATTAAAACATTAGGCTTCCGTACTGCCTTCCAGGGTGGATTGTCATTTAGTATTAACGATCTCATCATTCCTGATACAAAGGAAGAGATGCTTGATAATGCAAAAGTGGAAGTAGATGAAGTATGGGATAGCTATAATATGGGTTTAATCACCAATAATGAACGCTATAACCAGATTGTTGACATCTGGAGCCGTGTGGATACAAGGATTACAGAATCGTTGATCCGTGAGCTGGCAAATGACAGACAGGGTTTCAATTCTGTTTATATGATGCTTGACTCCGGTGCAAGGGGTTCTAAACAACAGATTAAGCAGTTGGCTGGTATAAGAGGATTGATGGCAAAACCTAGAAAATCTGGTTCTACCGGTTCTGAGATCATTGAGAATCCGATTCTTTCCAACTTCAAAGGCGGATTGAATGTATTGGATTACTTTATTTCTACTCACGGTGCCAGAAAAGGTTTGGCCGATACGGCTCTTAAAACAGCTGATGCTGGTTACCTTACCCGTCGTCTGGTGGATGTAGCGCAGGATATGGTTATTACAGAAGAAGATTGCGGAACACTTCGTGGCATTGCAACTTCTGCATTAAAAGATAATGAAGACGTTATCGAACCATTGAGCGACAGAATAGCAGGCCGTACATCATTGCACGATGTGTATGATCCGGTAACTGAACAACTGATTGTTGCCGGTGGCGATGAAATTACTGTTGATCTATCAAGAAAAATAGAAGAGGCGGGCATCGAAATAGTAGAGATACGTTCAGTACTTACCTGCGAAAGCAAAAGAGGTGTTTGTGTAAAGTGTTATGGTAAAAACCTTGCCTCTGGAAATATTGCACAGCGGGGCGATGCAGTAGGTATTATTGCTGCCCAATCAATTGGTGAACCCGGTACACAGTTAACACTTCGTACGTTCCACGTAGGTGGTGTGGCTGGTTCTGCTTCGGTTGAATCTACATTAGCGGCCAAGTTTGACGGCACTATACAGTTTGATGGTTTGCGTACAGTTATCATTGAAAATAAGGACGGTGCAAAAACACCAATTGTTATCGGACGTACTGGTGAGGTTCGTATCATTGATACTAAGAATGACCGCCTCCTTATTACCAATAACATCCCTTACGGCGCTACATTGAATGTTAAAGATGGCCAGAAAGTAAGTAAAGGTGAAGTTATCTGCACATGGGATCCGTTCAACAACGTTATCATGGCAGAGATAAATGGTACAGTGAAATTTGAAAATGTACTGGATGGCGTTACTTATCGTGAAGAAGCTGATGAGCAAACCGGGCACCGTGAAAAAGTGGTTATTGAAACAAGGGATAAAACAAAAATTCCTTCCATATTAGTAGAAGGAAAAGACAAGAAGTCATATAACCTGCCAACCGGAAGCCATATCATTATGGAAGAAGGTGAAGAAGTGAAAGCCGGACAGGTTATTGTAAAAATTCCCCGTGTACTTGGTAAACTGAGAGATATTACCGGTGGTCTTCCCCGTGTAACAGAACTGTTCGAGGCAAGAAACCCAAGCAACCCTGCTGTTGTTTCTGAAATTGATGGTGTGGTAACGATGGGTGCCATTAAAAGAGGTAACCGTGAAATTATCATTGAAGCAAAAGATGGTGTACAGAAAAAGTATCTGGTGCCATTGACAAGACAAATTTTGGCACAGGATGGGGACTTCGTAAAAGCCGGGGCATCATTAAGTGATGGTCAGACTGCACCATTTGATATTCTTTCTATTAAAGGTCCGTTTGCTGTACAGGAATATGTGGTAAATGAGATACAGGAAGTTTATCGTTTGCAGGGGGTGAAGATTAATGACAAGCATATCGAATGTATCGTTCGGCAAATGATGCGTAAAGTAAACATCGTTGATCCGGGTGATACAAGATTCCTGGAAGATGATTTGACGGATAAGTTTGAATTTGTTGAAGAGAATGATTACATCTTTGATAAAAAAGTAGTAACTGAAATAGGCGATAGCACAAAACTGCGTGCCGGACAGATTGTAACTCTGCGTGAAGTAAGGGAAGAAAATTCTATACTTCGCCGAAGCGATAAAAAGCCGGTTGAGTTTCGTGACGCCAAGCCAGCTACTTCATCGCCAACATTGTTGGGTATTACGAAGGCTTCATTGGGAGTGCCAAGCTGGATTTCAGCCGCATCATTCCAGGAAACTACAAAGGTGTTATCATCAGCGGCTATCAATGGCAAAACAGATGATATGCTGGGACTGAAAGAAAATGTTATTACCGGCCACCCGATACCAGCTGGTACCGGCCTCAGAGAATTTGAGAACATGATAGTAGGTAGCAAAGAAGAATATGAATTGCTGCAAACTACCCGTGAGGCGATGGCTTTTGATGAAGAAGAGTAATTTCGGTTTATTCCGGATTTAAGAATAGGATTTCGCAGAAATTCTTGAGGAGTAAGATTTTTCTTACTCCTCAAACATTATATAGATACGGCGGAAAAGTCTTTCTGCGAAATCCCTAATAATCCGTTAATCTGTGATCGCTGCTTATATTTGACCGCTTATTGATGTCTATTTTTGTCTAAATTATGCTGGAATGAAAAATGGGATATTTATCTGGAATGTGATACTGAGCCTGGTAGTCGGGGTTTTGCTTATCCTGCAGTTTGGTTCAAAAAAAACGGGTAAATCCGGTGGGAAAAACGGAGGTAGCGACACATCAACTGCGAACCGGCAATTCCGGATGGCTTATTTCGAGATGGATTCAGTCGCTTCAAATTTTGACCTGGTTAAAGACTTAAAAACCCAGCTAACAAGCAAGGAAGAAGCCATCAACACAGAAATGAGTACCCGTTCAAAAAAATTGCAGGAGAGATATAATTATTATCAAAACCTTGCCCAGGCTGGTAATTTATCAGAGTCACAATCAGAAACCGCCAGCAATGAAATGAAAGGAATGAAAGACGAAATGGATGCCAGAAAACAGCAGCTTGACCAGGATTACAATAATTATATGATGACCAAACAAAATGAGATTAAAACAAAAATTGAAAACTTCCTGAGAGATTATAATAAGACAAAAAATTATTCTTATATCATTTCTTATGAGCAAGGGTTGTTTTACTACAGGGACACCGCTTATAATATTACAGCAGATGTGGTAAAGGGACTTAATGAGTTTTATAAGGAGCCGAAGAAAAACAAATAATAAAGCCTGAGATATTTAAAACGTCCTTCCTTTTCCGGAAGGACGTTTTTGTTAGTGCTGCTCTGTTCAAAAAATAATGCCTTATTTTGTAGTTATGGAAGATTTCAAGAAACTGTTTGACTCTTTCTCTGCGCTAAAAGTGGGGGTGATAGGCGATGTGATGCTGGACACTTATATGTGGGGCAGGGTAGAACGAATATCTCCAGAAGCACCTGTTCCCGTTGTTTCACTTAATAAAAAGGACTACAGGATTGGTGGAGCAGGTAACGTTGCACTAAATTGCCAGTCTCTCGGGGCACATGTATCTGTATTGTCTGTTACAGGTGATGATGCCGAAGGCTTGTTATTACAAGAGTTGTTTGATGCCAGTAATATTGATACAACTTATCTTAGCAAAAGTATTGACCGCATTACTACTAATAAAACCAGGGTCATTAGCCGTAACCAGCAAATGATGCGGCTTGATGCAGAGATAACCGATGATCTGAATGGCCGGGATGAAAAAACCTTGCTGGAAAAAGTAGAGCTATATATTTCAAAAGTTGATCCTGATATTATCATTTTTGAAGACTACAACAAAGGGGTGCTAACAGAGAAAATAATTCATGATGTAATTGATTTGTGCAGGCAGGCCGGTGTTATTACTGCCATTGATCCAAAACGAAAGAATTTTTTCTCTTACAAACATGCAGATATTTTCAAACCTAATCTGAAAGAAGTAAAGGAGGGGCTTAACCTGCAGATTGATAATGTCAATCAGTCTTCATTGCAGAATATTCATAAGGAATTGGAAAACATCCTGCAGCATAAAATTTCTTTCATCACCCTGTCGGACAAAGGTGTTTTTTATCAGGGACCTGATAAGTCAAACCTGATTCCATCACACCTGCGGAATATAGCTGATGTGTCAGGAGCCGGCGATACGGTGATTGCGGTTGCGGCTATGGTGTATGCAGCTACAAAAAATATTAGCCTGATGGCGGAGGTGGCTAATATTGCCGGGGGGCTTGTTTGTGAAGAAGTAGGAACAGTAGCCATCAACAAGGAAAAACTGTTGCATGAATGTGAGTTATTGCTTTTATGATACTTTACTATTAATAATCTTATGTCAACATATACTTTAGTTATTCATGGCGGTGCTGGTACTATCCTGAAGCAGGATATGACAGATGAAAAAGAAGCAATGTACCGCAAAGCATTACAAGATTCATTAAATAAAGGTTATGCCTTGCTGGAAAAAGGCGGAACTGCAACACAGGCTGTTTTAGCAGCTACCATGTCATTGGAAGATAACATCCTTTTCAATGCAGGAAGGGGTTCGGTATTTGCAAAAGATGGTAGCCAGGAAATGGATGCTTCTATTATGGAGGGGCAACACCTGATGGCCGGGGCAGTAGCTGCGGTCAGAAATATCCGCAACCCGGTGGAACTGGCCTATACCATCATGACTAAAAGCCAGCATGTGATGATGACAGGACAAGGTGCTTTTGATTTTGCAAAATTACATGCCATACAAACTGAACCGGACGAATATTTTTATTCAGAGTTCAGGCACAATCAATGGAAACAAATGCAGGATTCGGATGAAACGGCATTAGATCATAATGTGGTGATAAAGGATAAAAAATTTGGCACAGTAGGTGCCACTGCATTAGACATACATGGAAACATTGCAGCTGCTACCAGCACAGGTGGTATGACCAATAAACAATTTGGAAGGGTGGGGGATAGCCCGATAATTGGCGCCGGCACATATGCTAATAATAAAACCTGTGCCATCAGTTGCACCGGGCATGGTGAACCATTTATTAGGGCAGTAACTGCTTATGATGTTAGTTGCCTGATGGAGTATAAAGGACTTTCGTTGGAAGAAGCTATGAATGTAGTAGTGCATGATAAACTTCTGCAAATAGATGGAGAAGGCGGAATGATTGGTGTGGATGCAAAAGGTAATGCTGCTATGGTGTTTAATAGCGAAGGAATGTACCGGGGAGTAATGGACAGTAAGGGGACAAATGAAATAGCAATTTACAAGTCATAATTCATGAATAAGCATGCCGTTATAGTCGCCGGAGGTTTCGGAACAAGAATGGGGGGTGAGCTTCCCAAGCAATTTATGCTGGTGAAGG
>JAYVKT010000330.1:0-3711 GCA_043768195.1 Chitinophagaceae bacterium
CCGTTAACAGACTTAAAAAAGAGTTTATACATCCCTTTACCAATTATAGGTTCCATTTATCCAATAGCAAGAAGTGTATTTGGAACGCCGCAGGATCTAAAACATCCTAACTATGCCAATATGGTGGCCCAGATAACTGAAGCTGTAAAACCTTCGCCCAATGTTGTTTTTGTTTCCGGGCATGACCATAATCTGCAACACATAAAAGAAAATGGGCTTAACTACATTGTAAGCGGTGGCGGTTGCAAGCAAAACAGAACCTCTGAAGCCAAGAACAGTCTTTTCAACTCTTCCGAAACAGGTTTCGCTGTAATAGAGGTATCTAAGAACAAAGGTGTTACTATTGATTTTTATACGGTAACAGATAGTGCTGTTGCCACAAAAGCATATACCAACACCCTTTTTAATTTTTCTAAATTTCAGGTTGCTGCTCTCGATACGAATGCACAAATCGTTGAAGATCCTTTTTTAAAATATAAAGACACATTTACCATAGCAGCCAGTAAAAATTTTCCATTGATTAAGGGGATGAGAAAGTTCTTTATGGGTCAGAACTACCGGCCCGAATGGTCAACACCGGTAAACATGAAAGTTTTTAATATCGCCAAAGAAAAAGGTGGTCTGACCCCTGTAGGCCTTGGCGGAGGCAACCAAACAAAATCTTTACAGTTAGTAGATAAAAAAGGCAAGCAATGGGTGCTTCGCAGCATGAATAAAAACCCATCCAAAGCTATTCCGGAAGCATTCCGGGGTTCTTTTGCAGAAGATCTTGTGGCTGAACTTAGCTCCGCCTCTCATCCATATGGTGCACTTACTTTTCCGGCATTGGCAAAATCATTGGATATAGCTGTACCAAAACCAGAACTGTTCTTTGTTCCGGATGATCCGGCACTTGGGTTTTGGCGGCCCCTCTTTGCCAATAATGTTTGTATGCTCGAAGAAAAGGACGCCACTCCCGATGGAAGCGATACAAAAACAACGGCCAAGGTATTTAATAAAATGCTTGATGAAAATGACCACCTTCCTGATCAGCCGGTTGTACTTAAGGCAAGGTTATTAGATATTGTAACCGGTGATTTTGACAGGCACTTTGATCAATGGAGATGGGGCACTGTTGATACCGGCAAAGGAAAAACTTATTACCCTATTCCAAGGGACAGGGATCAGGCTTATTTTTATTCAGACGGCGCTATACTAAGATTAGTAAGTGGGGGCTCCTTACCTTTTTTAAAAGGCTTTAGAAAAGATATACCAAAAGTAAACTGGTTGGGATATAGTGCCAGGGATTTTGACCGCCTGTTTTTAACAGACCTTGATGAAGGCGATTGGGAAAAAGCAGTAGCTGAGGTTCAGCAAAAACTAAGTGATTCGGTTATCAGGAATGCAGTAAAAAAAATGCCGCCTGAAATTTTTGCTATCGACGGCGAAACGATTATTAATAAAATGGCCAGCCGCCGCAATCTGCTGCCCAAAGAAGCCATGACCTATTACAGGTTTATTTCAAAGAAGGTAAATGTAATGGGAAGCAATCAACGGGAATATTTTAAAGTAAGTAATCATGGGGAAGGGCTGCAGGTAAAAGTGTATGCCCGTTCAAAAGGCAATGACACCAATTTTGTAATGTATAACAGAATATTCAGCCCGTCTGTTACCCATGAAATAAGGCTATATGGTATGAACGATGATGATATTTTTGAAATAGAAGAGAATGCAAAGTCCCGGATAAAAATCCGCATCATCGGGGGAAAAGGGAATGACACTTTTGATATCCGTGGCCAACTGGAAACCTTATTGTATGATTTAAAATCAGATGGCAATTATATTAAGAACAGCAGCCATGCAAAAAACCGTTTCTCCCTTGACCCGCCGGTAAACGACAAAAACGTATTGGGGTTTAATTATAATACTACTAAGCTACCCCAGCTACAACTGCACTACAATTCTGATGATGGTTTGCTTGTTGGTGCAGGCATTTCAAAAAGAACATATGGCTTTCGCAATTTGCCGTATGCCTCCGATCAAAAATTGGGTGTCTTATATGCCCTTAACCGCAAGGCTTTCCAGCTAAATTACCGGGGTGAGTTTAACCATATTACCCGTAACACCGATCTGCTACTGAAAGGAAATTTTTCTAACCCGGCCTTACGAAATTTTGCCGGCCTCGGAAATAACCCGCAGATTGATAAAAACAGAAATTTTAATTACTACACCACCCGCTACAAATCATTAGAATTTGAAGCCTTGTTACGAAAACGTTTTTCTGATTTACTGCACCTGATGATTGGTCCTTATTTTAGCCATTACAATAACAAGTACAGCGATAACACAGGTAATGTGCTTGGCAAATTCAGGGAACTGCAACTTGACTCATCAGATATTTTCAGTAAAAAGAATTATGCCGGTGGTAAACTTGCCATTTTAATTGATAACCGCAACAAAGAATTTTTTCCAACCCGGGGATTGCACTGGTACACGGAGATTACAGGTGCTACCGGCATTTCTAACGGCAGCGATGGATATTTAAAATATACGACGGACATGGCTATTTATGCCAGCTTCAGGGATCCGGCAAACCTGGTATTAATGCTAAAACTTGGTGGCGGACGTATATTCAGCAAAAACTATGAATACTTTCAGGCTCTGAGCATAGGTGCCAACAATAACCTGTATGGCTTTCGCAAAAACAGGTTTACCGGCACATCATCCTTATACGCCGGTATCGAACTGAAAGTAAAATTATTTGATGTCAACTCTTTTATCTTACCCGGTCAGTTCGGTCTTACCAGTTTTTATGAGCTTGGCCGTGTGTGGCTGAAAGGAGAGAAGTCAAGAAAATGGCATAATGCTGTTGGTGGTGGTTTATATTATATGCCTTTTAACCTGTTTGCCATATCGGCAACGGCCGGTTTTTCTGAAGGCGAAAAGATGCTGAATTTTACATTAGGAACTAAAATCAATCTCTCCTATTGATGCGGCACGGTTATTTGAGTAAGAGCCTGTAACGGATAATCAATTTCCCGTTACAAAAATTAACACTATGCCGAAAAATAATATTGTATTGCCGAAACGGTCGGCCGTAAAGAAAAAAGAAGTACGGCTCATTTTAATAATTGCCCTTTCATGGACAGTTGTGGACTTTCTCATTTTTATAGTACGGCTTGCCACAGAAACCTACACACCAAAATACGAAAGCACCAATTCAGGCGCCATAAAGACCATTTTATTACGGGAACTGAATGTTTTCATTTTCAGCCTTATACTCGGGTACTTTCTGATATTCGTTTTTAAAAATTTTTTACGAAACAAAAAACCGTGGTTAAACCTTATTATCAAGACACTGCTGCTGATAACAGTAGCCATTGTTATGAATTTTTTTATTTATTTCACCTATAGCCTGCTTATTGAACAGCAACCACTCGTAAAAGCTTTTAATAAATTTATTGAAAATACATTTGAAAGAAAATGGCTGCTGGAGAAAATGCCGGAGTGGGTTTTGCTATTTATCTTAACTCAATTGGCCCTGGAGATCAATCACAAATATTCACAAGGTGTCTTTTTCAATATCATTGTAGGCAAGTACCTGCAACCGAGAGAAGAAAAGAGAATCATTATGTTTATTGATTTAAAAAACTCTACTCCTATTGCGGAAAAACTGGGTCATAAAGATTATTTTAAATTTATACGGGATGTAATTTATTGTATGGCGGCTGG
>JAYVKT010000331.1:0-2840 GCA_043768195.1 Chitinophagaceae bacterium
GTTTTGGTCAGGTCCCTTAAAGACGGCGCTCTTGTATTCAACAAATCTATTGTCGGGCTGTTAATAGTTCCAATTATTCCGTTGTTACGTGTGTTTGGGTCGATGTCAAATTCGGGTGCATTATGGCAACCATTACAACCAATACCTCCACCGGTTCTGTTGCCATTAATATCAAAAACCGGCGGTGCGATGTATAAGTTTTTACCGGCATTTTCATTAGGTGTAAAGTTTGGAAAAGGTTGGTTATCGTTAGCTACCAGTGCCCTGCCGGCATCATATTTAGAATCGAAAGATTGTATACTGCGAACGAACTGTGCCATACATTCTTGCATCCTTGCTTCGGTAACTGTTGCGTCGCCATATACAAACTGAAATAATTCTTTGTAATAATTGATGGCCTGCAATTTGGTTAACAATGTTGCAATAGATGGCCTTCCGCCCTGGCCGCTGAAACCCATTTCGGCATGATCCTGTATGGGCTGGGTAGTTTGTATTTCCAGTGAAGCAGCCCGTTCGTTCCAAAAGAATTTTCCTTCTACCCCAAATCTTGCATTAACCAAACGCATAGAATGGCGGCCCGTAACTCCCCCACTCACACCTTTACTTACCAGCGCTGTATCGCCAAAAGCAAATTCCTGTTTATGGCAACTGGCACAGGAAATGGAATTATCAATACTTAAATTTTTATCGTAAAATAAAACCCTGCCCAATGTGGCTTTGGCATTGGTAATAACATTGCCCCCGGTATTTTCTTTAACAATGTATAGCGGCTTGGGCTGGTTAGCATAGTTGGCCAGGCTGTTCGGATCTACATTAGTTCCAAAAGCCGCTTTAATAGCATCGTAAGCTGGTGCTGTAACTGTGGCGTCAGATTTTTTTGCACAGCTTACAAAAATTATAATAGCAAGAATAAAACTGCCGATTACAAAACTTATTTTTTTCATTTAAGGTTTTATTTAAATAATTATTTTAAGCTGAAAATTATTCTCTGCCTGGTGGTGGAAGTGGCGGACCATTCTCTTCCCTTGCACCTGGTGGCGGCGGTCCATCCGGGCCATGTGGCCTGGCGCTACCCATTTTTCGCAAGGCATCCTGTATAACGTTGTCGAATTTTATTTGTTGCTCCGCAGTACAGAGGGCTCTTACTTTTTGAAAATGTTTAAATGTAAGTATATCCAGTTGCTGTTGAAATGCTGCTGCTTTACTGCTGCCCTGTTGTAAAAGCGAATCGCTTACAGCTGATAATTTCATCAATTCAAAAAACGCATCTTTCGATTTTCTGATACTATCCTGTATTAACAGCTGTGCTGCCCTGTGTTCGTCACGTAAAGTTTTATAGGCATCCTGCTGTTGCTGGTTTAAGCTCAACTCCTTTGTTATAAATTCAAAAACTGGTCCCGATGGCGGCGGAGGTATTTTAGCAGCCCCGTTTTTTTTATTATTGGTCCATAACAAAGTAAGTGTTACAATATTTGCAATAAGCAATAGTATTGTAAGTATATGTAGCCAGCGGTTTTTAAAAAAATCAGTCATAACAAAATTTTATTCGTAAACTGTTTCTGCAGTTAAATTATAGGCATTTGCAAAAGATTGAATGGTTGCAGTTTCATTCGGGTTTAATATTTTTTTTGTACCGGGTTGGTGATTGATCGTTGTTAAAGCAACTATATTTAAAATTAAAACCACCGAAAGTGAAATGGTTAAGATAACCGGACGAAGCAGCAGCTTGCTCTTTTTTTCGGGCAGCTCATTTTGCATACGGCCAATTAAATGGGTATAAAAAAAATTGGGTGCCGATGTTTTTTGTAACCCTGATAAGCTATTCAATATTTTATCTTCCCTGTTATTCATTATTAATTGTCAATTTTAGTATTTGATGTTATTATTTGCAAAAACCTTCGCTATGGAGGCAATTGATTTATTTTTTTTCTGAGATTTTGTTTTGCCCGTTGTAATAATGCATCCACCGCAGGCTCCGTAGTATTTAGTATGGCAGCAATTTCCCGGTAACTCAGGTCTTCTACTTTATTCAAAATAAAAGCGGTCTGCTGTGTCTCGGGCAGTGCTGCTATCAGTTTAAATAAAATAAGGGCATCTTCTTTTTTATCGAGTTGCACACCGGGATGATTAAAGTCTGCCACATCAACAACAGGTTTACCGGTTTCTCCAAATAAGCTGCTGATAAAACCAAAACGTTTTTTTCTTTTTTTGCTCCGCAGATGATCAAGTGATTTAGTAACTGTAATGCGGTATATCCATGTTGCCAGGCTGGCTTCTGCTTTAAAATTATTTATGGAGCGGTACACCTGTATAAAAACTTCCTGTGCAATATCTTCTGCATCTGTATAATGTTGCAATAAACCCAATGCAGTATTAAATACCTTATGCTGAAACCGGTTCACCAATTCCTTAAATGCCAATTCTTCCCCATTACGGAGTCCATAAATCAATTCCTGCTCGGTCAAAAGGGTTTCGTCTTTTTTGTTTAGACGGTACAAATTATTAAAACCTTCGCAACCTTAATTTTATTTTTTAAAAGAATCGATAAACTGCAGCACCAGTTTATTAAAGGCTTCTGCCCCATTAAAGAGAAAAGAATGTTCGATGGGTAAAACATAAACAGGGAAATTTTTCAGGTCTTCTTCAAACTTCACCAGCCTTGTAGCATCTTTTTCAGTTGTTAAAATCACCTTATTGCTGTTTTGAATTTTAGAGAACTGTTTCTTAATATCTGCAAGGTCATCACTGTTAAAAATATGATGATCGGGATAACGCAGCATGTCGTAAGTATGCACATGGGCTGTTAAATAATTATTTAAAGGTTTGGGATTGGCAATACC
>JAYVKT010000332.1:0-7245 GCA_043768195.1 Chitinophagaceae bacterium
GGTTTATTAGTTTGCCATGCACCACGGGTAAAGTCGGGCACATCAACCGTTCTTGATTTTTTAGCAACAGAACGTTCACTCAGCGGCATTACACAACTCCATGCTGCTGCATCATATACATCTTGGTCTAATGGCAGGCCGTTGCGAAGACAATCAATCAGCCGCCAGTCCATGATGAAATCCATTCCGCCATGTCCTCCAACTTCTTTTGCAATAGCACCAATATGTTTTATGATTGGCGGTGCATATTTCTCTTCTAATTGTTTAAGCTCCTCGGGTTTTATCCAGCTATGTCCAAACGCAATACGCTGCGGGCCCGGCCATTTTTGTGCAGCACCCTTTGTGCCGCTAACCAAATGAATTCTTGAATAAGGCCTGACGGTAGAAACATCATGCTGCACCATAATCGTTTTTCCTTTGTTGGAACGGATTAAAGTAGTGTTCATATTTCCCCGGAATGGTTTGTCAACATACCCGTTAAAGAAACTATCCTTTGCTGCAAGTTCTTTTACCATATTGTTCATGGTAAAATCGTTGGTGCTCATGCTAACGAGGTGGTCAAATTTATCACCCCGGTTGATGTTCATACATTGTGCCACCGGGCCAAGGCCATGAGTGGGATAAAGATTTCCGTTGTGTCCGATGTTTTCTTTTAGCCGCCACATATCGGCATAGGCATTTTTATTAAAGAGCCAGTCCTTAGTCAGGTCATGTATATAGGCACCTTCTGCATGAACAATTTCACCCAACATACCCTGCCTGGCCATATTTAATGTAAGCATTTCAAAAAAATCGTAGCAGCAATTCTCCAGCATCATGCAATGCTTCTTTGTTTTTTCTGATGTTTCCACCAACTCCCATAGTTCATCCATTGTTTTACCTGCCGGCACTTCGGTGGCTGCATGTTTGCCGTTTCTCATTGCCCGCAAAGCAATAGGGGTGTGCAGGTGCCATGGGGTAGGTGTATAAACCAAATCAATATCGTTGCTATCGCATAGTGCTTTCCATCCTTCTTCGCCGCTGTATTCTTTTGCCGGAGGCCGTTGCATTTTTTCCAACGCCTTTTGCGACCTGGCAACTCTATCGGGGTATTTATCGCACAGCGCAACAATTTCCACTCCATCTATATAGCTTAACCGTTCAACGGCTTCAGAACCTCTTTGCCCTAATCCAATAACACCAATTCGAACGGTGTCAATTTTTGGTGCAGCATAGCCACACATATTGAAACGCTGTGCTTTACTTTCTAATTCAACCGAACGATCCATTTGTTCATCACTTGTTCCAATTACTTTGGCAAAAGAAGGGATGCCAGTTGCCAGCACACCACTGCCTATTGCAAGGCGGCGGAGAAATTTTCTGCGGTTGTTATCCATATAGCAATTAATTATTACTGCAAGTTCATTAAATAAAACGGAGAAATGGGGGCAAAAATAAAATCAGGCAATCGTTTGCTGAATCAATATCAGAGGTTGAGCCAATAATTCAGCTTAAATACTACTGCCCGGTTTTTATTTTTCAATAACGGGTCGCTGAAATAATTGTCAGTATAAACTAAAAAGAAATCGCTGGCCGGTTTATAACGCCATTGCAGCCGGCTGTTGATATTGATATTATTCCGCTGTGTATTATACTGGATGAAAGTGGTCCAGAATATTTTATTGGAAAAGTTAATCTCCACCCGGTTAGCCAGCAAAAAAAGATTTTCCTTGCCATAAGGGTCAGGAAAATTCAGTTTGTTGTATTGTGCATTCAATTCTACTGTAAGCCAGGGCTGGCTGCGGAAAATAACAGAGCCATTTAGCTCAAGAAAATCAGCCGTATAAAATTTGCCACCGGTAATGCCTGCCCCAAAAGAAAATTTTTTGCGATTGTCTGATTTGTAACTGGCACCGAATTGGGTGTAATTGTACTTGCCCGGCGGTAAGGGTGCTGCATCTGTAAAGCCGGTATGAAACAGCAGGTTGGCTTCGGTAGTTTCCACATTTACCCCCACACTGCTGGTATTTTTTAATTCTGCATTGTAGCCTAATTCATTGTTTCTTTCATTCAGCGAACCATCTCTGTTAAATACAAAGAAATTTTCCAGCTGAATGCTATGTTGGTTTATATCTCCTTTTTTTGGAAAAATGCGATAAGTATTTTCATTGAATAGCTGGCGAAAACCCACCCGGACGATAGTATCATTCAACGCATCATAGTTCTCTATCCTTGCTATAAAACCCATATCAGAAAAATAGTTATTGCCCACCCCGTCGTAATCTATAAATGAACTGAAGGTGCGGCCAA
Source organism: Chitinophagaceae bacterium (assembly GCA_043768195.1). Classification (GTDB taxonomy): domain Bacteria; phylum Bacteroidota; class Bacteroidia; order Chitinophagales; family Chitinophagaceae; genus JJ008. Next base: position 2,290 of record JAYVKT010000332.1, read on the forward strand.
AATATCCACCACCATAGTTAAGAAAAATATTGTTTGCTTTTAAGGCTGGCTTTATGGAATGATGGTAACCTAACCAGCCCTGCCAATCACCATCCTGATTTACATAAGATAGTTCTGCACCGGCATTTCTGCCAAATTCATCAAGCGGATTGGTGAGTTTATTTTTTTCAGTAAAGAAGCCCTGCCTGTTAAAAAAATAAGCTTTTAAAGTGGTTCGCTTTAGCAATTGTTGCTGCACCGTTATGGCGGAATAATTTTGTGCTGCGTAATTGTCGGTTGCTTTTGTTTGCATGGAAAGCACACCCACTCTTGTACGGGACGCCACATTACCCGAAAGCCTGACGCCGCCAATGATAGGAATGGGGTTGCCGTCAGGGTCAAGACCGATGCGCCGTGAATAAAAAGGACGAATGGGTGGGATTCCGTAATCAGAAAATAAATCGCTGTTTTCCAGAAAAAAATTTCTTCGTTCTGGGAAAAAAATACTGAACCTTGAAAGATTGGTCACCTGTCTGTCCACTTCCACTTGCGAGAAGTCGGGATTCAATGTAAGGTCAAGGTTTAATGATGATGTCAATGCTACTTTCGCATCAAACCCGGCATCAAAATCGCCTTTAATACCAGTACCGGCTTCTTTGTTTTCTGTAAGGCTGCCTGTGGTATAAGGTATCAGCGAAATATTACTACCCGGATTGGGCGGGGCCTCATCCCATTTCAATGCGCCCAGGTAGCCAAGGTCAACAGAAGTAAAATTCACCGGTATCCTTGTCCAGGTATGTATTTCATTTTTTTTTCTATCGCTACGTATAAAATTGATGCCCCAGGTGGTAGTCCCTTTATCATAACGCAGTGTTTTAAAGGGGATGGCCATTTCCACGGTGTAGTGGTCAGGATACCTTTTTGTTTCTGAGTACCATTTATTATCCCAGCTAAAATTCAAATTCTCTGAATTTACACTCAACACATCATCTGCCTGCACATTAAAAGCAGTTACGGTAAAATAAAAGCCACTGGTTTTTTTCCCAAACGGATCAAGCATCACACCCACACCATCGTTTTCCCTTATCCGTGAATCTCTTTTTAATGACTGACCGATAAGCGGCATACTGTCGGTAACAAAAAAGCCGATATACAAAAACTTATCATCGTAAACTACTTTGGCTACCGTTTTATGTTTTGCTTTGGCATCATCCCTTGGAAATTTCAACCAGAAATCAGTGGCTTCAGCAGCTTCCTGCCAGGCTTCTTCATTTAAATCGCCATCTAATTTTATAATCTGTGTTGTCTTTTTTACAGGAAGCTGGTATTGTTCTTTATACTTCGATAAATCAATATTGAGCTGCTCTGGCGGTAGCACTTGTGCCTGGCCAAGATGACAAATAAGAATAAATGCAAAAAGGATGCGATAAAATTTTGACACGGTACTGTTGGTTTAGCTGCTATGGCACAAGATGAAAAAAAATAATGAGTTGCAATGAAACAAATTATTTTTTTTCGGAATAATATGGATGAATGGCAGAAAAATGGGTTGGCCGACTGTTTATTCGTTGTCCTTCATCAGACCTGGCCTCCTTTCTTTGGTTCGCTTAATTGATTGCTCATGCCGCCATTCTTCAATCAGTTTGTGATTGCCACTCATTAATACCTCCGGCACTTTCCAGCCACGAAAATCTTCGGGTCTGGTATAAACAGGCGGGGCTAATAAATTATCCTGGAAAGAATCGGTAAGGGCAGAAGTTTCATCATTTAATACACCGGGTAGTAAACGGCCGATGGCATCTACTAAAATAGCTGCGGGTAATTCGCCGCCACTGAGTACATAATCACCAATAGAAATTTCTTTGGTAACAAAATGCTCTCTTATTCTTTCATCAATGCCTTTGTAATGGCCACAGATAAGTAATAAATTTTCTTTTAAGGATAAACTGTTGGCCGCTTTCTGGTTAAACAATTCTCCATCGGGAGTTAGAAAAATTATCTCATCGAAAGCTCTTTGTTGCGATAGCTCATCAATTGCTTTTGCCAGCGGCTCACACATCATCAGCATGCCGGCGCCGCCACCAAATTGGTAATCGTCCACCATGCCATATTCATTTACTGCCCATTTGCGAAGTTGGTGAACTTGTATAGTAAGCAAACCTTTCTCCTGTGCTCTTTTCATTATGCTATGCTGAAAGGGGCTTTCTAATAATTCAGGCAAAACCGTAAGGATGTCTATGTGCATATAACCCCCATCCCCTAAAGGGGGGTATGAAGTCGTTCAAAGTTAAGGGCTACTTATAAGCAAGAAAAAATACATTTTATGGAACGGATACTTCCACGGAGTTTCTGCCTTCATTTACGGCTCTGTCTTTTGCAGTAACCAGAATTTTATAATTAATACCCGCCACGGCGGTAATGGATTGATTAAAAGAAGCGGTACTAGCTCCCGGATATAAATGCACATCCATTAATAAAGAACCGGTATTAATATTGGTAACATGGATATGTACTTCGGCTATGCTGTCGTTATCTGTAATGGTGCCACTGATAGTGATAGCTTGCCCGGCAGCATACACTTGGCCAGTGGTTGGCGAGGAAAAGATTATCACCGGTAACTCTCTATCATTTGCTGTAGCGGCATCCTTGGTACAGGAAACTCCACAGGAAAATAGTGCGAATAAAAGAATCAGGGTTTTCATCGGAACTAAAATTAATGCAAATTGGTGAGCTTTTACTCTTCCATAAACCCTTCCAGATCTCTTCTTTCTTTTTTCGTTGGCCTTCCTATTTTACTGGGTCGCTTGCCGGTATGAAAACTCGCCGCCTGGTATTGCAGTCGTTGTACTTCTTCTTCGGGAGTAATGTCAATATAATTTTTAATAGCTTCCGAAGCAGCTACTCTTTTTTCTAATAGCCCTGTAACTTTTATGCGCCATCGTTTAGCTTCTGTTTTTACTTCATATTCATCACCAATGTTTACATTTTTAGATGCTTTGGCCTGTGACCCATCATATTTTACTTTGCCGGAATCGCAGCCAGCAGATGCCAGGCTTCTTGTTTTAAAAAGCCGGATAGCCCAGAGGTATTTATCGAGACGGAGTTTTTCTTTATCAGGCATTTTTCAAAATTAAAAAACCTCACCCAATATGAGTGAGGTTTGCTGTATATGTTTTTCTCTGTGCCTCCGCATCTCAGAGGTTTGTCTTCTCTATCCTTCCGCAAAATACTTATGGAAATAAGGAATCGTTTCAATTCCTTTATAATAATTCTCAATATTATATTTTTCATTCGGGCTGTGCAGGTTGTCATTATCCAAACCAAAGCCCATGAAAATTATTTTAATGCCAAGCTCTTTTTCCAAAATAGAACAGATAGGGATGCTACCACCACCACGAACAGGAATAGGTGCTTTGCCAAACGTAGTTTCTACTGCTTTAGAAGCGGCTTTATATCCTTTGCTGTCAATCGGTGTCATATAAGGTTCACCGCCGTGATGTAATTCAGCTTTTACTTCTACTGATTTTGGAGCAATAGATTTAAAGTAGCTAAGCAGCTTCTCAGTTATTTTATCAGTTGATTGATTGGGAACCAACCGGGCAGAAATTTTTGCATAAGCCTTTGAAGGAAGAACAGTTTTTGCACCTTCGCCTGTGTAACCACCCCAGATGCCGTTTACTTCAATCGTTGGTCGGATGCCGGTTCTTTCATAAGTACTGTATCCTTTTTCTCCCCAGAGTTCTTTTACACCCAGGTCATCCATATATTCTTTTTCATCATAAGGAGCTTTATTTATTAATGCCCTTTCTTCCGTCCCGGCAACTACTACATCATCATAAAAACCGGGAATGGTGATATGATTATTTTCATCATGGCAACTTGCTATCATTTGTGCTAAAATGGTAATGGGGTTGGCTACTGCACCGCCATAGGTTCCGCTATGCAAATCTCTGTTGGCACCAGTCACTTCCACTTGTATGTAACTTAGGCCACGAACACCAGTATCAAGTGATGGATTTTCCATACTCAACATAGAACTATCACTTATCAAAATCACATCTGCTTTTAGTAATGATTTATTTGCCGCAACAAATTTTCCGAGGTTAGGCGATCCTACTTCTTCTTCTCCTTCAATCAAAAATTTGATGTTGGTGGTCATAGTGTTCGTCTTCACCAATGTTTCCAATGCTTTTACATGCATGTAGAACTGGCCTTTATCGTCGGCACTACCTCTTGCAAAAACTTTTCCATCAATGATTGTTGGTTCAAACGGGGGGTTAGTCCAAAGTTCTAACGGCTCAGCAGGCTGTACATCATAGTGGCCATATACCAGTACAGTTGGTTTGGCTGCATCAATTATTTTTTCGCCATATACAGCGGGGTGTCCATCGGTTGCCATCACTTCGGCTTTGTCGCAACCGGCTTCCAGCAAACTTTTCTTAACAGCTTCAGCACAGGTAAGCATATCAGCCTTGTGTTCTGTTTTGGCACTTACGGATGGAATGCGGAGCAAATCCAGCATTTCATTAAGAAAACGGTCTTTGTTTTTTTCCTGATATTCTTTCCAAACTTGTGACATAAAAATTGGTTTTAGGGAGAACGAAGATAAAGGGTTTTAAAGCTAAAAATACCGTTTGAAGCGGAGAGAAATATCTACGATAAACAGCAACCGTTAATAGATTTTTATTGTCTATTACACTAAATTAGTACGATGAAAAAAATCACCAGCCTGCTATTGGTTGTTCTTTTCCTGTCATTGATATCCCAGGCACAGCTCAATTACGACAGTATCAGCATAAGCCGGTTCGTGGATAGGTTTGTACCTAACTGGCCTGTAACGGAGGCAAATTATACTGGTTATATAAGGCAGGAAAAAATCATCTGGGAAAAACCAGGTAAAGCCGATACAATTTTGCCACGGATATTAAAATTGACCAACGAAATACAAGCAAACGGCTCAGGGGCACTTGACCGTTG
>JAYVKT010000333.1:0-5053 GCA_043768195.1 Chitinophagaceae bacterium
ATTCTTTCAAGGCTAATAGAAAATTTTCGGCAACTGTAGCGGAGTATTTTTGTTTTAATACTTCTTCATATTCCATCAGTATTTCAGTAGTTACATACACCTCAACCTTTTCTTCCAATATAAATCTGATTAACCAATGGTAAACTGACCGGGTGGAGAGGGCGGATACTAATATGTTCGTATCAATGACTGTCTTTATCGCCATATTTGGATTGGTCTTCATTCAGCCATTGATTCATGGTGTCATTAGTATATCCTTTTTCATTCCATATTTTATCTGCTTCTTGTATGGATTTAGCAGCAAAGTAATTGGCGAGGTATCGTTTAATATGCAATAAATCAGCTTCTCCAATATCAGATGAATAGAGTTTAAGAAGTTCTTGCTGAATATTACTAAGTGGCCTTGCCGCAGACATATTTTTTATTTGTGTTTAAAATTAATACAATTTTCTCATACTTAATATCCCCCAGCTCTTCGAAACATGTAAACCGTTCTGCGAAACTCCCAGTTTCGCAGTTGTATTATATCGCCTGTGGTGATAAGTACAATTGATATACAAAATAAAAAACTCCACCAGCAACTGCCAGTGGAGTTTTCACCACATATATAAGAGCGGTTAGCTCTTACTTCATTTCATTAATCACTATGTCCTGAACAAACCGGCTATTACTGTTTAACTCATACAGCACCGATTTTTTGGTCTTTTTGCAAAACACTTCTAATCGAATGGTGTTGTCGCCGAGTTCATCAGTGTTCAGCAAAAATTTCTTAGTGAAATTTTGGCCTATGATGTTTTCTTTGTACAAAGTGCTGCCATCTTCATGGGTGATGGTGATGGTAAATTCATCCTGTAGTGCACTGCCTGCCACTTGCAGTTTAAATAATGGCTGGTTTTGAACCATGCCAGCAAATATTAGCTCTGCAGGAACTGCTGGGTTCTTTTCACCGGCCATTACAGCCGGAGACATTACCACTGAGAATACAGTAAAGAAAGCCAGGGCGATTACACGGTTGTTGTTGAAAATCTTTTTCATAATTTAAAATTTGAAGTCTGCCCGGCTATATGCCGTTCAGATAAGGTTAATAATCCGGGTCACTAAAAAAGTTGATGGTTGGCAATCGGGGGCAAACAAAAGGGCAAGTGTAGTTAGGTTTTCAGGCATCTTTGCCCGCCTGATGACAGGTAGATTTTCCAGAAAAAAGCAATTTGATAGTGCTCTTTGATTGTGTAAAAATAGGGGCGGCTTATTACCCTTACAAACCCACTTATGTTGCTTGTGCGTATCGCCAAGCTACTGGTAGGCTAGCTAAATCACTAATTAACAGCTAAGTTGATTGTAAGCAGCTATTTATGGCCAAGATGCTTTTTAAGAAATAATTTCAGCAGCCATACCGGTGTTTTTAACCTTCGGATGAGTAAGCAGATGAATAAAACCCTTTAGAACCGGTAAGATTTTATTGCACCGTAGTAATATTATATCCCTAACTTCTTGATTATCAGAATGGGGTTATCCTGTTAGGAAATTAGTGGTAAGCGGATTTGGCAGGGTGCAGAAAAATATTATCTTCAACCGCTTCACAACTATGCCGGATTGGCATAAGTAGCTTTCCTTCAACTAAATGGCGGGAAATTTGTTAATAATCAATATAAGTTCAAAACCAGTTTCTGGATGAGCTAAAAAAGGAGAAATAAAATGGCATTTAAGAAAGATGATATTATTATTATTGAACCAAGAGAAATGTTTGTGGGCAATATAGACGCCCCGGTTACTTTGATGGAGTTTGGGGAATATGAAAGTGAGGAATGCGCCAAAGTAAATGAAGTAGTAAAACAACTGCTTGAAGAGTATGAAGGAAAGATACGTTTTCAGTTCCGTCACTTCCCGTTAACGTTAATTCATCAGCGTAGCCTGAAGGCAAGTGAGTCAGCAGTGGCTGCAGGCCAGGAAGGAAAATTCTGGGAAATGCACAACGTACTTTTTGCCAATCGCCGCAACCTGGGCACTACAAGTTTGAAACTGCATTCCAAAGAAGCTGGGATTCGTAATAAAAAATTTCTGGATGATCTGGTAAATGGTGTGTATGGCTGGCAGGTACAGGATGATTTAAAGGAAGGGATTAATCGTGGTGTAAAAGAGATTCCTGCATTCTTCATCAATGAGGTTCCGTTTACGCTAAAGCCCACTTTTGCAAATCTTAGTGCGGCCCTGGATACAGCAATAAAAAAGAGCAAGAGCAAACCCGCAGCTAAAAAGCCTGCCGCAAAAGCGAAGCAAAGAGCATAAGAGAAGTATAAAAAATTAAATCCCATCCGTTCTTAATGGATGGGATTTTTTATTGCGGGTAAACAATTTTTTATTCAGGAGAAGTTGCTTCTGCGGTTTCTTCCACCGGCTCACCGGCAGGCGGCGTACAGTTTTTTATATGTAGCTGAAAGCCCGAAGTCATCGTAAAATCATAATCATACTGGCGGATCATAAGACGTGTTGCCTCATCTTCCTGTAGCAAAGTTGATAATTCCCTGGCTACGGGAGGGGGATTAGTAAAATTCTGAATACGTCCCTTGTGAAGCGTAATGGCAAAAGATAGTTTTGCTTTACGTCCGCCGGCAGCCCTTTCAAAATCAGTTTTGTTCATATCAAGTGATTGTTCACCAGTGGATGAACGTTTCATTAATATGGTAATAACGGGCAGATATTTTTTCCAGGCCTGTGAAAACATTAGCTGAAAGTTTTAATGATAAAAAAAATTATTCTTCTGATAAACGGGTAAATTCCATGCCATTGAAAATACGGGCAAGGTTCATGTCTTTTGTTTTCTTCCACTGATCAATGTTGGGGCTGCTGACGATGCGCCAGAAATTTTTTGATCTCAATTCCTGGTAGTCGTTTCCCTGTATAAACAAGCCAGTAATAGTACTGCGTTGTTTAAAATGTATATTCAAAGGTTTGTCTGTATGATTCTTGGTTTCTATGTACTTGATAATTGCTTCGTTTGTCATTATTTATTGTTTAGAAGTTTGGACAAAAAAGAAGGAGGGCTACAAACAGCCCTCCTCGTAATAATATCATGTAACTGATACAGTGATTACCAACGGTTGTTGCTGTTGCTATTAGAATAAGCCGGTCTTGCAGGTCTTTCTTCTTTTGGTCTGGCTACGTTCACTTTAATTGAACGTCCATCAACTGTAGCACCATCCAGTTCAGCAATTGCTTTCTGAGCGGCAGCATCATCACTCATTTCCACAAAACCAAAGCCTTTGCTGCGGTTTGTGTATTTGTCCATAATAACTTTAGCTGAAGTAACTTCTCCGTACTCAGCAAAATAACTTTTTAAGTCTTCATCCACAACGGCGAAACTTAAATTTGAAACGTAAATGTTCATGTAAAAAAATTAATCTTTTAAAAATTCTTGAGAAATTCGCAACGGTAAAGAAGACTAACTATTAGCAGAGAATGCGTAGCAGAAAAAATCGTTCACTTACAAAATGCTGTATCACTCAAATTAACAAAGCAAAGATAAGGGTAAATGCCCAGATGAGTTATTTTATTTTACGCTTCTTTTAGTTACTTATCGGCGGTTCTGCATTAAACATATTGGTGTTTTCTTCTTTTTTCCGGATGCCAAAGCTGTACCGCAGGTTAATGCCAAACCTCCTTGTATCAGATTGCCGGAAGCCGCTGGCATCTACCGAGCCTTGCTTAAGGCTGAATTCGTTTTTGTTTGTTGCAAACATATCGCTGAGGCTTACTGTTATGATTAGTTTTTCTTTTAAAAATTTTCTGTTGACGCTGGTGTTTAATGCGCCAAAAGTTGATAGCTCATAAAATTGTTGTTGCCCTTTTAACCGTAAAAACCCGTTTAAAGTAATCACTGAACGTTTGTCAATTTTAAATGTCTGGTATGTAAAAAATGTCCAGGTGCCTTTTTTGAATGACAGCGGTTTGTTTTCATATAGCCCCTGATAAAAATTATGATTGTACTGTGCGCCTAACACAAAGAAATACCTGCCGCCGGGAGGGATGGCGCCCAGGCCACGGAAATACCATTCTTTATTTTCCCCTAAATTATCATAGGTTCGGTAAGCCTGGCTCTGACTGGTGTCGGATTGGTAAACAACATTGGTAAAAATATCTTTGGTGTCATTTATTCCTACGGCAAGAATTGGTCTTTCATCCACACTAACATTGGCTTCATAATTCTGGTTGAATTGCGGACGAAGAGAAGGATTGCCCGTTTCAGTTAAAAATTCGTCTACATAACGGTTGAAAGGATTTAACTGTTCATAATTTGGCCGACTAATAGTGCGCCGGTAAACAAGGTATGCCCGAAGATCATAACCGGCAATTTTCATCAGACTTTTACTCAGGTATATATAGGGAAATAAATCAGTGCGATGAATAGAAAATGAAGTGTCATCGGGAATGGTTTGCTGGCCTTTTATATTTGTATTTTCCAGCCGGGTTCCAAACTTAGCGACAAAATCTTTGCCAATTGTCTTGGCTCCCTGCAGGTAGAATGCGTTGATGTTTTGATTATAATCGAATGTGTTGGTACGGCTCAGGTCTTTTGTTCTTACTCCATTAGCTTCACGAAAGTAATTGGTAACATTCATTACAGAATGGATAGTAGATTGCACACCGCTTTCAAATGTAAACTTGTTTTTCATTTTTAATTTAAGGTCAGATCTTGCTGTAAAGTGGTGGCGTTCATTATCAGCTGTTCCGTCGCCACTAAAGAAACGAACTATCGGAGAATAATAATTAGTAGTAAAGCCCTGGTCTGATTTATTATTTGTATGTGTGTAGAAAACATCATTGGTCCATTCAGAACCAATAGAATCAATTTTATATTTTGTTTCAAAACCACTACCCAGTGACAATGAATGGCCATCGTTATTTACATTGTTGATACTATTGCTTAGCAACTGTGAAATACTGATTTTTTCAATTGAATTATCATTTCCAGAACTGTTATGAAAATTATTGTAATTCAAGCTGCCATCGTATGTTAGCTCCCATTTTTTCCCTAACTCCCATGTTATACCAAAAG
>JAYVKT010000334.1:0-2650 GCA_043768195.1 Chitinophagaceae bacterium
TGTCTTTTACCTGGCTTTGATAGGCAATAGCTTTAGTTCTTGTGCTGTCCATTATGTTACACACTTTTCTTGCTTCGATCATTTTTTCTACCAGGTCACTCGTTTTGCTGATATGCTCCGATATTTTTTCTAAAATCTGTTTCTGATTGCTGTAAGCTGTTTCTTTTAAGCCGGCCTCTTTCAATCCTTTTATATTATTTGCCAGCAGGTTTTGATAACGGATAGCTGCAGGCAGCACATGGCTGGTGGCCAGCTCACCCATCACCCTGCTTTCTATCTGTACTTTCTTAATGTATTTTTCCAACTCTATTTCATGCCTTGCTTCCAGTTCGCTGTGGCTGTAGATATTATTGCTTTCAAATAATTTTTTTGCCTTTTCAGTCACCATGGCATCCAATGCAAGCGGAGTGGTTTTTACATTTGCCAGGCCTCTCTTTTCTGCTTCTTTTGCCCATGCATCACTATAACCATCGCCTTCAAACAATACTTTTTCGCTGGCTACAATGTATTGCCGGATAATATACATGATGGCGATTTCTTTTTTCTCGCCTTTTGCTATCAGGTCATCCACTTCTTTTTTAAATTGTTTCAAGGTGTCAGCCATAATGGTGTTCAGCACCGTCATCGGGTTGGCACAGTTGGCAGAAGATCCGACTGCACGGAATTCAAATTTATTTCCGGTGAAGGCGAAGGGAGAAGTACGGTTACGATCGGTATTATCCATCAGCAACTCGGGAATGCTTTTGTGAATATCAATCTTCAGCATGCTTTCATCCGTTTCATCCATTTTATCAGACACTCTTTCCTTTACGTCATTCAATACTTTACTCAGGTATTGACCAATGAAAACAGAAATAATTGCCGGCGGGGCTTCGTTGGCTCCAAGGCGGTGATCATTGGGCGCAGAAGCGATAGATGCCCTTAGTATATCAGCATAATCATGTACTGCTTTAATAGTGTTCACAAAAAAAGTAAGAAACATCAGGTTGGTCTTCGGAGTTTTTCCCGGAGCTAAAAGATTTACACCTGTATCGGTTGACATACTCCAGTTGTTGTGCTTGCCGCTTCCATTGATGCCGGCAAAAGGTTTTTCATGCAACAAAACCCGCAGCCCATGACGGCGTGCCACTCTTTCCATTACATCCATTAGTAATGAATTGTGATCCACAGCCACACTTACTTCTTCAAAAATCGGGGCACATTCGTATTGGCCGGGAGCCACTTCATTATGCCTTGTTCTTAATGGGATGCCTAATTTATAAGACTCTGTTTCAAAATCCCGCATGTAAGCATATACTCTTTCCGGTATAGAACCAAAGTATTGATCTTCTAATTGCTGATTTTTTGCTGAAGAATGTCCAAATACGGTTCTTCCTGTCATCACAAGATCGGGCCTGGCATTAAATAAAGCTTCATCAATTACAAAATATTCCTGTTCCCACCCAAGTGTAACGGCGACCTTATTTACATTTTTATCAAAATAATTGCAAACATCAACCGCTGCTTTATTCAATGCTTCAGATGCTTTTAGCAGTGGGGCTTTGTAATCTAATGACTCTCCTGTGTAGGAAACAAAAATGGTGGGAATGCAAAGGGTTTTTCCATTACTGATTTCCATTATGAAAGGTGGTGAAGAAGGATCCCATGCAGTGTATCCCCTTGCTTCAAACGTAGCCCTTAGTCCGCCACTTGGAAATGAAGAGGCATCGGGTTCTTGTTGAATGAGGGCATCGCCTTCAAATTGTTCAATAGGGGTGCCATCACTTTTTAACGTAAAAAAGGAATCATGTTTTTCGGCAGTACTTCCGGTTAGCGGTTGAAACCAGTGTGTAAAGTGAGTGACACCTTTGCTTTCTGCCCAAGCCCGGAGGCCGTTAGCAATTTGATTAGCTACAGCTCGGTCAATTTTCTGTCCTGCTTTAATGGAAGATTGCAGACTTTTATACGCTTCATCACTCAAAAATTCCCGGGCTACTTTTAGGGTAAAGACATTGCTGCCAAAAATTGCAGTGATTTTGACTGAGGCCTCCACTTTTGTATCAACATTAGTAAGAAGGTTATTAATAGCATTAAAACGAAGTGACATGTTTTATATTTTTCAGCAAAACAAACACATTAAAGCTATTATGCCAATTTTTTTTAAAATAAAATCATAATTTGGCTTTAGATGGGGAAAAAATGTGACAATTATTCCTGTTTAGTTTAAATTAGTTTTTAATCAGTCAGAATTTGTAACATTATTTTTATTTTTAATATTATTATAAAAAAGCCTGCCAAGGCTATTCCAGTTTATTTGTGCGGCCATCGGGATAATAAGTAACTGTATAATCACACTTCTGTAGCGAACAATGGCGCCCAGATTATTTACACTAAAGCCAATTGCCAGCAGCAGCGTTATTGAAAAAAATATACAGAAATACATCAGGTCTTTTGAGGTGTTACCGTTTTTATTGGTTCGAAAAAATATAAACAGAACAAACATTAAAAGCAGCGCATCAATTTCGATAGCCGCCGCAAGTGATAATATATGCCGTACATCGCTTGGGTATGGCCTTATGGTTGACAGTGTAATTGCTTGCGGTGTATTTTTTAAAAAACTCCCCAGCGTAGGATCCAGATCTTCCATGGGAATAGTAGAGCCGCCAACATC
>JAYVKT010000335.1:0-2060 GCA_043768195.1 Chitinophagaceae bacterium
TCATAACAAACCCCTTCCAACGCTAACTCTGTATTTGGAAAAACTTCCCTTGCCTCTGCCTCAAACTCTTCTAATGTATCATACTTGCTGCTGAAGTGGCCAATGAGTAATTTTTTCACTGCTGCTTTTTTTGCAATCAATGCGGCTTGTTTGGTAGTGGAGTGAAAACGGGTCTCAGCCCTTTCTCTCAGATTGTCGAGATAAGTGGTTTCATGATAGATCATATCTGCTCCCTGTATATGAGGAATAAGCGATTCATCATATTTTGTATCGGCACAGAAAGCATATTTTTTCCCGGGTTCGGCAAGGCCGGTTACTAAATCGTTTTTAATAACAGTTCCATCCTTCCGGGTGTAATCTTCTCCGTTTTTCAACCTGTCATAAAAAGAGGCGGGTATTTCATATTCTTTTGCTTTCTCAGGAAATAATTTTCTTGGTTGCTTCTTGTGTTCAAAAGAGAATCCGTAGCATTCTATCCGGTGGTTGGTCCGGAAACATTTTACGGTAAGTTTTTCATTGTCTAACAAGGTAGCCGGTTCAGTAATGTGATGAATATGGAGGGGGTAACAAATTTTTGTATCGGCTACTCTTAATTGCAGTTCAATAATTTCTTTTAAAGGAGAGGGGCCAAATACATGCATCTCCTGCTGATGGCTTAAAAGACTAAGTGAGTTAATCAATCCAATCAAACCGAAATAATGATCACCATGAAGGTGGGAAATAAAGATGTGAGAGATTTTACTCCGGCGGATTTTATAATTGATCAATTGTATCTGTGTGCCTTCGCCACAATCAACAAGATAATTGCTGCCATCAAGTGTTACCACCTGGCTGGTTGGGTGACGGTCAAATGCCGGAACAGCAGAATTATTGCCAAGAATAGTAACCGCAAACATGCAGGAATGGGTGATTTTGGTGCGTTAGTGTTAAGTCTTAGACTAAAATTAGACCTATTTAGCTGCACATTTCTACAACTAATTAAGAATTAAAATGAACCCCTGCGATTTTTATCAAAGAGTAAATTTTCCTATACCCTAAAGGGTGGTTCAGGAATTCATTTTTTGTAAGAGGGGCTAGTATTAAAACTAATTGCTTTAAAGAAATTAAGAGAAGGCAAGGGAAATTATAGATCTAAGTCTCCCTTTAGGGGACAGGGGCTACTCTTCATCCAAAAACTCTCTTTCAATCTCTTCCATTTGTACAATGTCCCAGGCTTCGCTTTGAGTAGGTGTCACATTCATCATTTCCAAAAGTTCATTCTGATCAAGAAATTCTTCCACTTGCTTTTGCAGTTCGCAAATGACAAAGGAGGCGTTATTCTCATAAAACTTTTGCTGGATATACACCAGTTTTTCAGCCGCAGGTATGTCAATGGACTGGATATCTTTTGCTATCAGCACCACGTTTCTAACCTGGTTTTCCGGCAGGCTGGCGTTATTTTGCAGGTAGGGCAACAAACAATCACCCAGTTCATCTGTCATAGTAGCAGAGAGAGAAGGTTCCATTACTGTGATGGCATGAAATTTCTCTTTGGTATCAGTTTTGACATTCATAAGTTCTTTGGTATTGATTTGTTTCCTGCCTAAAGCCCGGTAAGCTGATAAAATAACAAACACTGAACAACTTAAATTATCAACATTCCGTTTATAATTACAACAGAAGGGGAACCAAATTTATTCGTTAATATTGTATTACAACCAATTATCTAAAAATGGATAATAATTTTTCAACACAGGTTAAGGAAATTATCTCGTTCAGCAGGGAAGAAGCACTACGGCTTGGTAACGATTTTATCGGTACTGAACACTTACTGCTTGGACTGATAAGAGAAGGGGATAACACAGCCGTCCGCATCCTCAAAAGTTTCAATGTTGACCTTTATGAACTTCGAAAGGAAATAGAACTGGCTGTTAAGGATAAAACCGGAAAAAATATTGCAAACATCAATTCACTTCCATTAACCAAGCAGGCCGAAAAAGTGATCCGCATTACGGTGCTGGAAGCCAAAGCGCAAAAAAGTGCATTGGAAGAGAGTGAACACCTGATGCTTTCAATCTTAA
>JAYVKT010000336.1:0-2860 GCA_043768195.1 Chitinophagaceae bacterium
AATATTTCTTCCTGATTCGTTTGACAATTTTGATTCAACCCTTCAATAATTGTTGGCTGAATAAAATAACCATTAGCACATCTTCCTTCTACTTTTATCGCACTGCCGCCGCATAAAATTTTCCCACCTTCCTGCTTTGCTATTTCAATGCAACGTAATATTTTTTCATAATGAACTTTGCTCACAATAGCTCCTTGTTTGGATTCTGATAACAACGGGTCGCCAACAGTTAACCTCTTTGCCCAGGCAACAAAATCAGTTTTAAATTTTTCATAGACTGATTCTTCGATGAGAATACGACTACCACATAAACAAATTTGTCCCTGATTGCCAAATGAAGAACGGATAGTATTGAATAACATTTTTTCCCATTCGCAATCAGCAAAAATAATATTGGGATTTTTGCCGCCCAATTCCAATGACAGCTTTTTAAATTTCGGAGCAGCTATCAAAGCAATCCGTTCACCGACTTTTGTACTGCCGGTAATGAAATAGCTTTTATAGCAGGATGCGAAACGATGGCTTCACCGGCACCGGGACCCGTTCCGTGAATAATATTCAGCACACCATCCGGCAATCCGGCTTCTTTACAAATTTTAGCCAAAAGATAGGCTGTAACTGGAGTTACTTCACTTGGTTTGGCAATAACACAATTACCTGCTGCCAGTGCAGGAGCAATTTTCCAGGTAAATAAATACAACGGTAAATTCCAGGGAGAAATGCAACCAACAATGCCAATCGGCTGACGAAGCGTATAATTTACTGCTTTGTCTTCCATATTATGACTCTCGGTAGCAAAGTGCATAATGCCCGTTGCAAAAAACCGGAAGTTTGCAGAAGCTCTTGGAATATCCACTTCCTTACTTAACCAGAGAGGTTTTCCATTATCATTTGTTTCGGCCAAGGCCAATGCTTCTAAATTTTCATCAATCAATTCTGCAATGCGGTTGAGAATTTTAAATCTTTGTTCAACTGTTGTTGTGCTCCATGAAGGAAATGCTTTTTGCGCAGCATGAACAGCCGCCTCAACATCTTTTTCATTACTATCAGGAATTTGTCCAACTACTTCTCCTGTTGCGGGATTGATATTATCAATAAACTTTCCGCTAAGGGGACCTATCAGATTTCCGCCAATATAATTTTCCAAGTGATATGCAATGTCAAGCTTCATCCGCAGCAATTATTAATTATTAATTACTAATTCTTAATTATTAATTCCTCAAATACTTCCCGTCCGTCCACCATCCACCGGAATACTAACACCATTTACATAAGACGCCGCCGGTGATGCTAAAAAGGCAGCTACTGCCGCCACTTCTGATGCATCTGCAAAACGTTTCATCGGCACCTCTTCTATCATATTTTTCTCCACTATCTCCACAACAGTATTTCCTTTCTTCGCAATGTTCTCAATTAATGTTGATAACCGCTGTGTGCTGGTAAAGCCCGGCAATACATTATTGACTGTGATATTATACTGTCCCAATTCATTCGCCATGCTTTTTGCCCAGCTGGCCACTGCGCCACGAATAGTATTACTTACTCCCAAATTCTTCAACGGGATTTTTACGGATGTAGAAATGACATTGATAATGCGGCCATAACCTTCTTCTTGCATAGAAGGAACAACTGCTTTTGCCAAAATATGATTGCAAATTAAATGCTGGTTGAAAGTATTTAGAAAAGCTTCTTCTGTCGCTTCTATAACAGGGCCAGCGGCAGGGCCACCAGTGTTGTTGATTAAAATATGGACAGGTGATTTTGTTACATGATTTTCAATAACCTTTTTTACCTCATCTGGTTTACTAAAATCAGCCACAAGATAGCCATGCTGCTGCCGCAACTGTGTATCCAGTTTTAGTATAGCCTCTTTCAAGGTCACTTCATTTCTGGCAACCAAAGTGCAATTAGCCCCAAGCAAAGCAAGTTCTTCAGCTATTGCCAAGCCAATACCTTGGGTGCTGCCGCAAACCATGGCAAATTTTCCTTCTAAAGAGAGATTCATGATGTCAAACCTAAAGAAAATAGTTGTAATTTTTCGACCTCATTCGTTCACTTTAAAACTGCTATATGGCTGTTGCTGCACCTTTTAACCTGAAAAAATGGATTGACGAAAACAGATCCCTGCTGAAACCACCGGTAGGCAATCAATGTGTGTATAAAGACGCTGAGAATTTCATCGTTATGGTGGTGGGTGGCCCCAATGCGAGAAAGGATTATCACTTTAATGAAACGGAGGAATTGTATTTTCAAGTGGAAGGTGATATTGTGGTAAAAATTATTGACAATGGCGAGTTCAGGGATATTCCTATTAAAGAAGGTGAAATGTTCCTGCTGCCACCAAAGACACCGCACTCCCCGCAAAGAGGACCCGGCACAGTGGGTTTAGTAATAGAAAAGAAAAGAGAATCCGAAGACGATGGGTTTTTATGGTTTTGTGAAAAATGTGGGAACAAATTATACGAAGAAACATTGCATGTGGACGATATTGTAAAACAATTACCGCCGATAATGAACCGTTTCTGGGAAGATATGATGCACCGGACTTGTGAGAAATGCGGAGCTGTGATGGAGCCGCCGGTTAAGAAAAATTAGTTTCACGCAGCGTCCGCTACGATGCAGAGGCGCAGCGTAATTCATAAACATTAAACATTTGCGTTCGTTGCTCCGCTGCGACCGCTGCGAGAAAAATGAAAATCGACATCCACACTCACATCATGCCGGGCAAAATGCCAAAATGGACAGAGAAATTTGGCTACGGCGAATTTATTCATTTGGAACATCGGGAATGTGATGCCTGTATGATGAAAGGCGATAAACTATTTCGTGTAGTAGAAGAAAATTGTTACAAGGCCGATTT
>JAYVKT010000337.1:0-2917 GCA_043768195.1 Chitinophagaceae bacterium
ATCTATTTCTGTAACACCCTTCTTCCTGGCTTTATTTTCCTGTATATAAGTAATAAAGCCAAAAATGATTAACACAAAAGCAATAGCAACTGATACAAATGTGATGATCGTTATCCCAGCAAATGTTTTCTTCAGTTTTTTATCCCGAACTGACAACTGATCGTTCTCCACGTTTTGCAGTGCTGCTACCCCTTTTCGAATTTCATCCGTTATCCCTCCCGATTTCAACTGTAGCTCCGCCAGCGAATCGCTTACTTGCCGGTTATTGTTATCAAAAGTCTGTATGGAAGCCAAAAAAATGGCAATCCGTTTATCAATATTTTTCTTAAGTTGAAAAAGCCGTTGCTGCTGTTGCGGATTATCCACCGTTAACTGCAGCACTACATGATAAAGCGAATCTGCTTTTTCGCCACTTCCATGATAAGGAGATAAAAGATCAGGTTGCTTGGTAATTACATATCCCCTTACATATCTTTCAGCATCTTTAAGCTCCGACAGCATTATTTCAAGGTTGGCTATTACCTTATTAGTATGCTCTACCATGCCAGACTGGTAAAGCAATTGCTTGTTAGCATAAAAGGTAGAAAGATAAGCGAACAATAACAGGAAAAAAGCAATGCCATAGCCCAGCCTGATAACTTTATCCCCTTTTGTTCTTTTAAGAATTACGGTCATAATATTATGTTGTAAAACATTTTTACAAATGCCATTTCTCCGAAACTAAGTGCAAAGTAGTAATTCGGCAACTGGTATATACAATCGGTAGTGGCTCAGTTTGAAATTAATTTGAACCACATAACATTAGAAACATAGGGCTGCACATAGACTATGTGTCTTTCTATTGTGACCCTTGTGCCTATGTGGTTCAAGCTTATTTTAAAAGAATTTTCAAACTGATACACTACTATACAATCTAATCGTTTGTAACTGTGCTTTAGTCCAGGTATCTTCTCAGCGTCCAGGCCATTGTTTCATGCCCCAGCATCAATCCGGTAAGAAAATCAGCGGTGCCCTTATCTTCAAATTTATCATCACACTCATCAATGCCTTTGCGCAGAAAAATTACCACTGCTTCATGGTCTTTTAATAGTTCCTTTATCATGTCTGTTTGTGCCGGGTACTTACCGGGTGTTTCTTTTAGTGAAGCAGCTTCCAGAAATTCGGCCATAGTACCCGGGGTTTTAAATCCTAGTTTATTAATTCTTTCAGCAATCTCATCTATTGCTTCTTCTAATTTTTTATAATGGCCTTCAAACAATTTGTGCAACTCCATAAAGCTATTGCCGGCAACATTCCAGTGAAATTTTCTTGTTTTGGTGTACAAAAGCACAGCATCTGCCAGCACACTACACAATAAGGTATTAACAGAAGCCAGGTTTTTTGGTGATATTCCAATATTCGCCTTCATATAAAAATTATTTAAGATGAAAAAATAACTGCTTAAGCTGTTTTACAATTATTATTCCAGTTTTTAATAACCTGTATGTAGCTGATTTTTCTCTGGCCGGGGAAAAAAATGCCCGTGCCTTAAAAATGGTGGCGGGTTGATAACCAATTTAACTATGGCATAGTATTTTCAAATAGTGTAACAGATAAGTCTGAAACATTATTTATTAAACTAAAATTCAACAGTATGCTACGCTGGACAATAACCTTCTTAATCATCGCCGTCATTGCAGCCGTATTTGGCTTTGGTGGTATTGCTGCTGGCGCAGCAGGAATTGCTAAAATTCTTTTTGTCATCTTCCTTATTCTATTTGTGCTATCCCTATTATTTGGAAAAAAGGCTGGCGGTTCGGGCATTTAACAGGCTGAAACTGGTGACTGCACTTTTAATTGTTAAGCTGATTAGTTATGAAAAAGACACCATTGCTGGTATTAAGTTTTGCATTCTTCATCTTAGGGATAGTATGTTTTTTTTATCCGGAATGTTCCAATAAAATGCACATAGCCTTATTGGTTCAATCATTTTTCTTTATGCGTTTTGTAATGGTAAAAAAAAACAGGGCATTTCCTGAAATTGCGGAGATTCCGGCAAATAATGGGCTATTCGAAAAAGAAGAGAAAAGGGATAAGGTTGACACAACACTTGCTGAGGTTCGAAATCCTGTCAGGCATCAAAACAAGTAAGCGGTGCCATTTTTTAACCTTCTTAAATAATACACATGAAAAAAATTTTGTTCCTGTTAAGTATTATTATCCTCACCGTATGGATAGTTGGTTATTTCATACTAAAATTACCAGCAGCCGTTCATTTACTGCTTTTTGTTTCCATACTCCTGTACATCCGTTCGCTGGTTTGCATTAGCGATACCCGGCTTCAAAAATATTATCGGGTAAAAAAATAATTTGAAATACTCTGGCATGATTTTTTAAATAATACAATTCTCTAAAATATTTTTTTAACATTAAAATCCATTTATTATGAGTTCAAAAATAGTAGTAGGCTTTTTGGCCGGTGCAGCAGTAGGCGCATTAGCAGGTATTTTGTTTGCACCTGATAAAGGTTCAAACACCAGGAAAAAAATTGCCACTAAATCTGGCGACATGACTGATTCGGTAAAAAATTCATTCAACGATTTCATTGATGGGGTAAAGCATACCTATGCCGGTGCCAAAGAAGAAGTGGATGAATTTGGCAGCAAAGCAAAAACAAAATTAGAAGGAGCAAAGCAAGATTTTAAGAATGCTGTTTCCTGATGAACGGGTATTAATTGATAAACCGACAGGGATAAAAACTGTTTACCATGCAATCCACAATTGAGAACATTGAAAGCCTGATTTCCAAAGCCGGAGATGTAGCAGAAACAAAAGTGGAGCTGTGGAAGCTCCGGGCAGCAGGAAAAATTTCTGAAACTGTTTCATCACTTATTTCGGTAATCGCAATTACTATATTGACAGTTGCATCAATTACCAT
>JAYVKT010000338.1:0-3630 GCA_043768195.1 Chitinophagaceae bacterium
CATGAGAGTATTAAAATGGATTGCAGAACGGGCCACGGGCAATGCTACTGCTATTGAAAGTCCTATTGGATGGATGCCCCGTTACCGTGATATAGACTGGACGGGGTTGGATTTTACAAGACCGCAATACCGTGAAATAATGGAAGTGGACAGGGAAGCATGGAAAGCAGAATTACTAAGCCACGAAGAACTGTTTGCCCGTATGTATGACAAACTACCTAAAGAATTTATTTTTATGAGGGAGTTATTATTATCTGCCTTATGGCGTTCACCGGAGCATTGGGGCTTGCAGCCGGAGAGGTAATATAGATTAGTAATCTTCAAATAAAAATGACTGATAAAAACAAAATACCGCTTTTTTCCTTCTGGCACCGCTGGTATTCTTTTGTGATCATTATATTGATATTGCTCATTCTCTTTTTTGTCTGGTTCACTAAATACTTTGAATGAGTAAACCCGATTGGATAGTATTGATTATTACCCTCACAAGTATCATAGCATATGGCTTGTATAAAAGCCGTACTGCTAAAAACCTTGAAGGATATTTTCTCAGCGACAGAAGCATGCCATGGTATCTTGTGCTGTTAAGCATTATGGGTACACAGGCCAGTGCGATCACTTTTTTATCTGCCCCTGGCCAGGCATTTACAGACGGGATGCGGTTTGTACAATACTATTTCGGGTTGCCAATTGCCATGGTTATTTTGTGTATCACTTTCGTCCCGCTTTTTCATAAAGTAAAAGTGTTTACTGCTTATGAGTTTTTAGAAAAAAGATTCGATCTGAAAACAAGAACCTTTACCTCTTTCCTGTTTTTAGTATCAAGGGGGTTGTCAACGGGTATCAGTATTTATGCACCTTCAATTATTCTTTCATCTTTATTTGGTTGGGATATTTTCTGGACGAATATTGTTATGGGAGGGCTGCTCATTATTTATACCGCTAGTGGCGGGGCCAAAGCCGTAGCCTATACCCAAAAATTGCAATTGATCATCATCTTCGCTGGCATGTTTGTAGCCGGGTATTTAATTGTTCATTATTTACCAGAAGGGATTGGATTTACAGATGCATTGAAAGTAAGCGGTGCATCAGGAAAATTGAATGTGATCACAACAGGTATCACATCAAAAGGTTTTGATTGGAAAGATCGCTATAACATTATCAGTGGTGTTATCGGTGGTTTCTTTCTGGCACTATCCTATTTTGGAACGGATCAGTCGCAGGTAGGCCGTTACCTTACAGCCAAAGACACTAAAGAAAGCAGGATAGGCTTGCTTATGAACGGGTTAGTAAAAGTTCCTATGCAGTTTTTGATACTATTGTTAGGGGCCATGTTGTTTACATTTTATCAATTTAATTCAGCCCCCGTTTTCTTCAACAAAGCTGTTGCCACAAAAGCAATGGAAACACCGTATAAGGACTCTTTGATCCTAATAGAAAAAAAGTTTAATCAGCAGCAAGCAGTGCAGCAGCAGTTGAGCAGAGACTATGTAATTAAGAAAAAAGAAAATTATAAAGATAGCTTGCAGGCAGGCTCAGCTAAACTATCAGTTATTCAGAAAGAATACAAATCGGTTTTAAAGAAAGCCTTACCCGGTGCTGATACCAGTGATACCAATTATATTTTTCTCCGCTTCGTGGTAGATTTTTTACCGAAAGGATTAATAGGTTTATTGATTGCCATCATCTTCCTTGCAGCTTGGGGCTCGATTGCAGCTGCATTGAATTCACTGGCATCCTGTACTATGGTTGACTTTCATCTCAGATTTCGTGGATTAAAGTATGACAATACCAATATGAAACAATGTGCCCACGAATACAAAGCTTCCAAATATTATACATTGGCTTGGGGGATTTTTGCCATCATCACTGCAGAGTTTGCAACCGGTATGGGAAGTTTGATTGAAGCGGTGAATATACTGGGATCTTTGTTCTACGGTGTCATACTTGGTATTTTTTTAGTTGCTTTCTATTTCAAAAAGGTTGGAAGTAATGCTGTTTTTATCGCAGCCATCCTCGGAGAACTAATTGTGATTGTAGTTTTCTTTTTAGATAAATACAATATCATCGGCCTCGGCTTTCTCTGGCTCAATGTAGTGGGAGCGGTTGCAGTAGTATTATTGAGTTTGTTGTTGCAGGTATTTCTTGGGGGGAAGAAATAGCAAGCATGAATAGTAAACCCTCAAAAAGTCATTTTTAGTTTCCCGGTAAAAAATAGGGTACTATAAAAGTGGCCTCCGGAAACGGGATAATGAATTTTTAAGACGAGTAAATAATGACTGGCAACAGGGTTACATATTTGTGACGTATGATGGGGACAGGAAGTTTTGCTAAATATATGACCAGGTAGTAAGGAGGAGTATCTGGCACATAAGAAATATACTGAGTATGTGACGAAGAAACCAGAGGCATTAATGAGCCAGAAGGGCAGTAGAAAAGAAAGAATATTAAGTGGTTTCCGGGCTAAGGCTTAATCAAAAAAATAGAAACCGATTAAAATGCGATTTAAGCAGGTGAGACTCTAACGAAGAAAAGGCTATTTAATTAAAAGAATAAAAGCAGTTATTAATACGGCATGGTGTTTAATGTATCTTCTGATAAGATTAAGCGCCTCGGAAAGATGATTTCGCACTGTGTTTCTCGAAATGTTCATTTTTTCAGCGATCTGCTCCAGAGTAAAACCCTGCTCGCAGTTAAGTTTATAAATTATTTTCTTTTGTGGAGGCAACTGCTGAACAGCTTGCTGAACAAGCACGTTGCTTTCGTTAAAATCTATTGTTTCTTCAGTAATGTTAGATTGGTTATTATGAGTATTCTCTATTATGCGGAGTTTGCCAGCCTCCCAAACATTTCTTTTAATATAATTGACCGTATAATTAAAGGCCATAGCAAAAATGTAGGAGCTGTAACTTTTTATCTCAGGAAATTTTTCACGGCTTATCCAGAGCTTTAAGAAGACTTCTTGTGTAATATCTTCTGCTGCAGATTGGGACTTTGCATTTTTTAGTATAAAAGCAAAAATGCGGGGCGAGTAATGGTCGAATATGGTTGTAAAGGCCACCTCATCACCTTCAGCAGCACGGGCAAATAAATCCTTCTCATTGAGCAGTATGGTAAAATAAGCGGCCATTCAGGTATACAGTCTTAAAAGTAAGAAAAATGAGGCAGATGGCAGTTTTTTTTCTCATAGGGGAGGCGAAATTGAAAACGATGTGCCACATTACTACGAAAGCGCTTGTGGTGGGGGAATATTATACCATAAGTCTGGTTCCTGCTTTTTGAAACACAACGTTTCTTTCTCAAACCGTGTTGCTGACGATACTGTAGAAGTAATTATAGATTTTAAAGAAAGCCGTGTAGCAGATATGAGTGCCATAGAAGCGTTAAACAAACTTACTGATCGCTATAAAAATGCAGGAAAAAAATTACACCTGCGGCATTTAAGTGATGATTGCCGCCTGTTGCTCAAAAATGCCGATGACATTATTGATGTAAATGTGATGGAAGATCCACATTATAGAGTTGCAGTTGATAAAATTTAATGAATTTAGATATTAGTGACGTCAATTGCACTATACTTTATTCTTGTTCAGTATATCTGTTTTGATAAATGAGCTTTGCAAAACGGGC
>JAYVKT010000339.1:0-2659 GCA_043768195.1 Chitinophagaceae bacterium
ATCATTACAAAAATGATAGCTTAAAAAACGATTTTTTACAGTTCATAAGCAGTGATAAATTAGTAAGAGCCAGATATACTAAATCATGGGTAGATACGGGGTATTATAAAAAGGAGAAAAGAGGAAAATACGAGTTTATTGTTACAGGCAAGAAGGATACTTTTTACTTCCGTTACGACACCCTTACTCTTGCTGCGATACGTACAGTTGAATCACTGCCAAAAGCTACTACACAAATAGTTACACCTGCTGACGTTACTGGCACCTGGAGACCTGAATCGAAATGGCTATCCAGTATCGAATCTTTTAAAGTACGCATCACTCCATTAGGGGAGAATATGCTCTGTAATTTTGGTTCAGGGAACCAAGAAAAAACAACCTTTACCTATAAAAAAATATCAGTCAACACTTATGAATACAAAACAGACAATGGAAATGGTGCTATCGGTCGATTAGTATTTCTAAGCCCTACCCGTATTTGTTTATCTTATGTATATAAAAACTATGTCTCTATTGGGTACTACAATAAACCAGCAGCACCCCCCATTGTAAAACAGGAAAATAAGCCGGTAACGGTAACGGAGAATAAAACTACTTCCACCTCTTGTGGTGATATGAGTGGTGAGTGGATTCGGACTGAGGAAAACGCATTTAATATATCACATCCAGTAACAATCAAAACAACTTCAGATGGATTAAGTTGGTCATCAATATATCAGGACAATTGGGTTTTTAAAAAAATATCGGCAACATCATACAAACGTTTTAACCCTCATGAAGGATTCTCAACGAATTGGGAATATAGTATTCTCTCCTGTGAAAACAATTCTGTTTATTTACGGAATTATCAAAAAGATGGGAGTAGTGTCGGTGTAATATATAAATTGCACAGAAAATAAAACAACTTTAAATCCAACTTCTGCAATGTCTCAAAACTCCTTCTAAGCCCAGTCTCCTCAGAGATTCGGCCTAGCCCTTTTATTAAACTTGCAGTTTCTAATCTTATTATGTCTCCTCCGGCCATAGCCGCTGCTTCACCATATAAACTACAATCCCCGCCACCGCTATCAAACTACCCCACAACGCAAACCAACCGGTAGAAATAAATAAGAATATCCAGATAGCAATAGATATAATAACCGGCAAGGGAAAGAGCCACATTTTAAAAGTCAATTCTTTTGTACAAAATCTTTTCCGAAGTAATGATACTCCTACCCCCTGCGCCATAAACTGCACTACTATCCGCATGGCCAGTATAGCACTTATTACATCCGACATTTTAAATAACAAACTAAATACAAAACCTAATCCGCACAACACCATCAGTGATATATAAGGAAAGTTTTTTGTGGGGTGCAGTTTGGCAAAAGGCTTGAAGAAATTTCCATCCACCGCAGCCGCATATGGTACTCTTGAATAGCCCAATACCACTGCAAACAACGAAGAGAAAGCAATGCAAAGAATTAATACCGTTACAATAACTCCGGCCTGTTGCCCATATATCAATTGCATAAATGTGCTGACCAAATATTTATCATCGGCCTTCACGGACTGCCACGGTATTACCCCCATCACACTTATATTCATCAGCAAATACAACGTGGAAATACCAATAATGGAAATAAAAATACTACGGGGAATGTTTTTGCCGGGGTTCTTTATCTCACCACCGAGGTGACACACATTATAATAACCGAGGTAAGCATACACCGTTTTTACAGATGCATGTCCAATGGCTCCCCAAAAAGCTAAAGTGAAAAAAGACTCGTTGCCAGTTGGTAAAATTTTTACCGATTGCTGCTGCGCCATTAAACCGCTGGCAATAATCCAGATAATAGTGAGTACCACAATACTTCCCATCACCACCGAAATTTTTCCGATGGTTTCTATTTTTCTATACAGCAATAAAAAAACAAGTATTACCAATCCCCCGGATACAGCTTTTTGTTGCCAAACTTCCAGCGGAACGATATAGGTAAGGTATTGAGCAAACCCAATAGCGGCGGATGCCACCACCAGCGGTGCCTGTATTGATGTTTGCCACACATATAAAAAACTCATCAACCTGCCACCCTTTTCTCCGAATGCAATACGGTGAAAATTATAAGTGCCGCCAGCTAACGGATACTTAGCTCCCAGCTCACTCCAAATCATTGCATCCATAAAAGCGGTGAAGGCCCCGAATATCCAGGCCCAGATAAATAACCCCGTATGAAACTGGCTGACCACAAATGGCATTACCACAAAGGGACCAATGCCCACCATATCTATCATGTTGATAGAGGTTGCTTGCAGGAGGTTTATTTTTCGGTTAGTAAGTGCTGTGGACAAGAGAACTTATTATTTACAATTTGAAGTTACCGCAAAAAAGAAATGAGAAACTTATTTTTTCGGAGGCGTATAGCCCGAAGGGCTTAAATCTGAATAGCCCCGATTGCAAATCGGGGATTAGATATAAATAAGAAGTCCCGAACCCTGAAAGGGTTCAACAGCAATCACAACAAATATTTTTCGTCGAATTCAATTTCATGTTCCGCCAACAGTCTTTTATATTCATCATAAAATGTTTCGGTACGATGATGTTCTTTTTGATTTTTGACATAGTCAATTATCATATCTCTTTCTCTGTTTGAATATGTGAAAGCACCATAGCCCTCTT
>JAYVKT010000340.1:0-3243 GCA_043768195.1 Chitinophagaceae bacterium
GGCTATGCCATGTAAAAGACAGAAGTAAAACCCCAGTTGAAAATAACAGTAAAAATTCTGTTGATATAGGAACAGGGGTTATTGATTTTGCCAAAATATTAAAGACCGCCAGGAAAAATAGTATGGAATACTTTATTGTAGAACAGGAAGCCTATCCCAATGGCACACCGCTTGAAGCAGTGAAAGTAAATGCAGGGTATATGAAGGGGTTGAGGTTTTAGTTTAAAGAATTCCTTAAATTTTTTACTTCTTCTGCATCAATCGCATTATTCATATAACTCTCTCCCGAATCTTTAAATCCAGGATGAATAAAACTCATCTTACTATTCTCCTTGCCTCGCAGCGAAGAATGAAACTCCAAACAACCCGTTTTCTCAGCCAGCATTTTTATATTTTCTTTTCTAACACCTCTGCCCGGCATAATAATTATTCTTTCAGCGGCTTTTGTATTTAATTCAGCAACTAATTCCACTCCATCCACCACAGAAGGTTGTTGCCCTGAGGTTAAAATTCTTTCACAACCAATTTCAATTAATTCTTCCAATGCCACAAACGGATCTTTGCACCGGTCAAATGCCCTATGAAAAGTAACACCTAACGGATAAGCAGCTTCAATTAATGCAGCAGTTCTTACTATATCAATAGTTCCGTCCATGTTCAGCAAGCCAACCACTATTCCATCACAACCGAGTTGCTTGCATAGCTTCACATCCTGCAGCATTATTTCAAATTCGTTTTTGCTATATAAAAAATCTCCGCCTCTTGGTCGTATGATGGGGAATAGGGAAACAGCAAATGCTTCCCGGCATTGTTTTATCATTCCATACGATGGAGTTGTTCCTCCTTCTGCAAGATTAGCACAGAGTTCTATCCTGTCTGCACCGCCTTCTACTGCTGATTGGGTGGTAGCAAAATCGGAGGTTGCTATTTCAATGATGTATTTTTTTTTCTCCATTGCTTACACCATTATGCTTTTTGCTGTAACTAATTTCTCCATTTCATTTGTTTTGATAGCATATTGAAATCCCTTGTGAATTGAATATGCTCCCACCTGTCCCTTTTTATTGACGGCGAGGAATGCCACTTGTATATCTTTTGCTTTTGCTCCTTTTATTTTTACAATTCGTTCAATAATTTTTTTACAGGCAGCTTCAGGTGATAATCCTTGCCGCATCAATTCAACTACTGAATGTGAACCTGCTACTCTGATTACATCCTCTCCCTGCCCGGTGGCAGTACAAGCACCCACTTCGTTATCAACAAATAATCCAGCACCAATAATGGGTGAATCACCCAATCGTCCCCGCATTTTAAATCCGGCACCACTGGTGGTGCAACTGCCACTAAAATTTCCATTAGTATCCATTGCCACCATACCAATCGTATCATGGTTCCATTCTCCATTCTCTAATTTGTAAGGGGCGAACGGCCCATGACCCTGTTTATTTTCCACATTTATTGCAGGTGGCTTGTATTCAGAAGTCTTCAACCAGTTCTCATAATTCTTCTGAGCGTCGGGTGATAGTTTCTGTTCTTCCAATAAAAAACCTTCGGCCACAGCAAACTGCTGAGCACCGCTGCCTACTAGCATCACATGTGGTGTTTTTTCCATCACTCTTCTTGCAACAGCTATCGGATGTTTTATTCGTTCTAAAAAAGCTACACTGCCACAATTGGAAAACTCATCCATAATGCAGGCATCCAATGTTACAAATCCGTCACGGTCGGGATTGGCACCAAGCCCCACACAGCAATTCTGTTCTGATTCAGTCTGCATCACTCCTTTCTCCACCGCATCTAAAGCCCTGCCGCCTTTTCCCAATATTTCCCAGGCTGCTTTGTTGGCCCGTAGCCCCGCATCCCAGGTAGATATAACTACAGGTTTTCCTTTTACAATATCTGTTTCATCCATTGACCAGGCTCTCTTTGTTAGCAAACTTGCGAATCCGGTAAAAGCTGAAGCACTGATGAACTTTCGTCTATTAATCATTGTTCCATATTTAGTTTCCGAAATTAAGCATTGCCGGTAAGACAATAAGACGGAAAGAATACAATTTTGATTCAAAACTTATCGCCTTCCCGTCTTTCCGGCAAAAAAATCTTAACAAACAATAAAGAAATAAAATTTGATGTTTAAACATTGATTTATTACCTTTACACTTCAATTCATTAAAATGAAAATAGAAATCATTTCAGGAAGTCCGAGAATTAACAGTCTTACTCATCGTGTTGCCCTGCATCTCAAGAACTGGTTTTCGCAAAACAGCAGTCATGATGTTGATATAATTGATATGAAGGAATGGAACGTTCCGCAAATTCAATCTGCCTGGGCCTCTTCCGATAAAGCTCCATTAGAATTTCAGCCATTGGCAAAAAAAATTTTCGATGCTGATGCGTACATTCTTGTAACACCCGAATACAACGGGAGCTACTCCCCTGCCCTCAAAAATTTATTAGACCATTTTCCAAAAAGGCACCGCAAACCTTTTGGAATTGTTACAGCATCTCCCGGGGTAATGGGTGGCATCAGGGCTTCGCAACAAATGTTGCAATTAGTTCCCGCATTATTTGGAATTGCCTCTCCGTATATGCTGATAGTTCCTTCGGTAGATAAAAAATTTAGCCCGGATGGTGATTTACTGGACGAAAGCTTTCAGAATGGGGTGCATAATTTTATCAGTGAGTTTTTGTGGCTGGCAGAAAAAGTAGTGGAAACCCCGGTGGAGAATTTATAAAACTAAATATTACTATTCTCTAAAGTGGAAACACAATTATTT
Organism: Chitinophagaceae bacterium; assembly: GCA_043768195.1. Lineage (GTDB taxonomy): Bacteria > Bacteroidota > Bacteroidia > Chitinophagales > Chitinophagaceae > JJ008. The sequence goes on from JAYVKT010000340.1 coordinate 2,778, forward strand.
CAAAAAAAGGAAAATAGATATGGCTACTACTAAAAAAACAATTGAAGCAATTATAGCACCGCCACCGGCACACATGGTGGGTGATGGATTTCGGGTACACGGATTTTTTCCGGGAGGAAAACTTATTGATAAAAAAAGAATGAGTCCCTTCTTTATGATGGATTATGGTTCAAAAGTTGAGTTTCCACCTTCAGATGAGCCAAGAGGTGTAGGTGTTCACCCGCATGCCGGTTTTGAAACAGTAACCATTGCCTATCATGGCAAGATTGCCCACCACGACAGTGCAGGCAACAGTGGCATTATTGGTGAAGGCGATGTGCAATGGATGACAGCCGGTGCCGGTTTGTTGCACAAAGAGTATCATGAAAAAGAGTTTAGTAAAACGGGTGGCTTGTTCCAGATGGTGCAACTGTGGGTGAATCTGCCTGCAAAGGATAAAAAAACAAAACCAAAATACCAGGAAGTT
>JAYVKT010000341.1:0-3936 GCA_043768195.1 Chitinophagaceae bacterium
CATCAGTCAAAAACAATCAGTAAAGATTCTTTGCACCTGCCCGGTGCAGATTTTATTGACCGTGTCTGGTCATCCAGCGATCGTAACCCGCAAGTACTCCGTAACCTTCAGGCTTTGTACACCAATGGAAGATTGTCCAATACCGGCTATCTGTCTATTCTGCCTGTTGACCAGGGAATAGAGCATAGTGCCGGAGCCTCTTTTGCTAAAAATCCTATCTACTTCGATCCTGAAAATATTATTAAGCTTGCTATTGAAGGTGGGTGCAACGCTGTTGCCACTACCTACGGCGGCTTAGGTTTTATGGCCAGAAAATATGCCCATAAAATCCCCTTCATTGTAAAAATTAATCACAACGAGTTTCTTACTTATCCCAATAAATTTGACCAATTGATGTTTGCCTCTATCAAACAAAGCTGGAACCTGGGTGCTGCTGCTGTTGGTGCCACTATTTATTTTGGGAGTGATGAATCTGCAAGGCAGATACAGGAAGTAAGCAAAGCATTTGAAATGGCACATGAGCTGGGAATGGCTACCATCCTTTGGTGCTATCTGCGAAACCCGGCTTTTAAAACTAAAGAAAAAGATTATCATGTATCGGCGGATCTTACCGGACAGGCCAACCATTTAGGTGTAACGATTGAAGCAGACATCATCAAACAAAAACTACCGGAGAACAATGGTGGTTATTTAGCATTAAATACAAAAGAATCTGCCTACGGCAAAAATGATAAACGTATTTATGATGAGCTGACTACAGATCATCCGATTGATCTTTGCCGCTACCAGGTAGCCAATTGCTATATGGGCCGTGCAGGATTGATTAACTCCGGCGGTGCATCATCCGGCGCCAGCGATATGGCAGAAGCGGTTGCAACTGCCGTAATAAATAAAAGAGCCGGTGGCATGGGATTGATTAGTGGCCGTAAAGCTTTTCAACGACCGATGAAAGAAGGTGTGGAAATTCTAAATGCCATACAAGATGTGTATTTGGATAAAGATGTGACGATAGCATAATTTTTTTAGCTACTTATATCTTCGACAGTACCCTGGACTTTGTTTGGGGTATTTTTTTAGTCTTTTTATACCCTAAAATTGAATTGAAAATCTATTATATTTAACACTTAAGAATACATTCATAAAATTTGTCCTCAATAAATAAAAATATTTTTAATCATTTACCAATAGACTACGATGGCACTATTTGGGAGAAGCTAACCAGATTAGATTTTACAAAGAATACCCAGCTTCCAAAGGATATACTTTGCTTTCTTGAAGAAGGGATAATTAGAAAATATTACTTCGATCTCGAATCAGAAATTAGCCTTGAACTTTCAATAGATTTTTACTTTCCGGGCAATATTTTCACTGCAAAAGCAGATAATGAAGTAGAAAGAAAATTTATTTATATGCCAATAAGCAGGGGAAGCTTATGGTATTTAGGTATGAATGAAGTTAGAAAAATGTTTTTTGAATCGGAATTGTGCAGTGCTACACAGAAAATATTTATGGAAGAAAGATTACGGGATAAAGCGATAAGAGAGATACAATTATTAAAAACATCGCCCCTTGATTTGTATAATTACCTATTAAAGAATAAGCCTCACTACATTCAATTAGTTCCTTTAAAATATTTAGCCTCCTACATAGGCATTACGCCACAGGCATTAAGCAGAATTCGAAAAAAAATTAATTAACCAGGGTTCATTGTTTGGGTTTCATTGTCGTAGTTACTTTGCAAAAAAAACTATGAGAATTCAGAAACTTAATTGGGCTGGTCTTAAACTGTCAATTAATGATAAAACTGTTTTGATTGATGCAGTTGAAGACTTTTCGTATTATAAGCCAGTACTGGGTGACGCTATGAAAGAGACACTCTTTTTTTCAGATGAAGTTACTGCGGATTATATTCTTTTTACACATTTGCATATTGATCATTTTGATATAGGGCTAATCAAAAAATGCTTGAAGCCTGGTGGCAAAATAATTGTGTACACTGAACTTAAGGACAAAATAAAAGAGCATTTTAAAGCCTTTGAAATAATTATATTGAATTTAGACGACGCTTTTACTGAATCGAACATAACTTTTAAACCGGTATTTGCTATGGACGGGATTGGTGATGTTCAATCCTCTTGGATTATCGAAAGTAAAAGCATTAAAATTTTTCACGGAGGCGATACCATTTGGCATAATCAATTTTGGAGATTGGGGAAAGAAAATGAAAATATTGATTATGCGTTTTTACCAGCAAATGGTGTGGTAGTAAACTTCCCTATGATAGGATTAGTATATAGCCCTATACCTGCATCACTAACTATAAAACAAGCATTTGTTGCGGCTCATTTATTAAAGGCTAAAAATTTAGTCCCGATACATCACGGGTTATTTGAACACAGCCAATATTATATTCCTGAAGAATTTACGGAAGATGATTTAGCAAATTTGTCAGATAAAATTCAGCAACCCTATATTATTCTAAATGACGGTGAGTATATGAAATAAGCCCTGTTTGCCCAGTTTTTTATACTTCAAAAAAAATGATAAATTAAATGGATAATATATATATAATCGGGGCTGGAGCAATCGGAAAAGTATTGGCAGTATTTCTAAAACTTTCAAATAAAAACGTAATAATAATTCGGGGAAGTATCGACAATAAACCGAGCTATATCAAAAAGATACAGGTTGAGATGTATGATAAAACTATACTTGAAGCGGAAATAGAAGTGAGCACCTTAAGTAATTTTGCAACCCTGCAGGGCATCATCATTTTGACTAATAAATCCTACGGCAATCTCCAATTAGCACAAAACCTTAAAAATAAAACAAACGACTCCCCCATTGTTCTTATGCAGAATGGATTGGATATAGAGAACCCGTTCATTAATAATAATTTTCCTGAAATTTATAGGTGTATCCTTTTTGCCAGCAGCCAGCCTATTTCTGAGAATAAATTGGCTTTTAAACCAATCTCAGCATCCCTGATTGGGACCGTTAAAAGCAGTAGCGACATTTTAGATTTAATCGTTAAGCAGCTAAACAGTAATAATTTTCAGTTCAAAGCTGAAGAAAATATTCAAATTATAATATGGAAAAAAGCAATCGTAAATAGTGTTTTCAATTCGATTTGCCCGATTTTAGAAATTGACAACGGGATATTCCATCGCAATGAAAATGCACTTGAAATTGCAAAAAGAATAATAGTAGAGTGTATAACTATTGCTAAAGCAGCAGGCATTTTTTTAAGTGTTGGCGAAGTTGTAGAAAGCCTTTTGCAGATTAGTAAGTTTTCACACGGACAGTATATATCTACCTATCAAGACATCAAAAACAAACGGAAGACAGAAATTGAAACCATGAATTTTGCTATTGCTAACGTCGCAAAAAAAATGAATAAAGAAGATGAATTGACTGAAACTAAACTTTTAGGAGAGTTGGTAAAGCTAAAGTCAGAATTGACCCGGTAAAACTAGTTGCAACCTAAATTTATATTTTTTATTCACCACCTCCTTCCCAATCACTACTTTTGAAAAAATATTTCCTGCATGATCTCCTACAACCCCAAAGAGTGGTTCACTTTTATATTCAGGTTTCATAAAGCAGATACTTTTCGCCAGCTATTCCCCATGATTATTGGTATTTGCATCTACTCCGGGCTTATAGCCTGGGCCGAACTTGAATGGTGGAAGCTTTCTGCAAATAGTTATGTAAGGAACATACCTGTAATGCACACATTGCTTGGCTTTGCCATTTCTATGCTGCTGGTATTTCGAACCAACACGGCGTACGACCGCTGGTGGGAAGGAAGGAAACTATGGGGAAGTTTGGTAAATACCAGCCGCAATTTTGCCATGAAACTAAATATACTGCTTCCGGAAAATGATAAAGAGCAGCGTTCCTTTTTTAGAAAAATAATTCCAGCCTATGCGTATG
>JAYVKT010000342.1:0-5310 GCA_043768195.1 Chitinophagaceae bacterium
ACCAACTCAATTTTATGCAATTTATTAAAGGTTTTTTTGCAGTTAGTTTAATGCTGGCCGGTACTGCCGCCAATGCCCAGTTTAAAAAGGGGGACAAAATGGTGGGGACATCTGTGGGGAGCATCCTGTTTAATTCGGGAGGTTCAGATGTGTCTTATCCGCAAATAAGGGGCTATTCCAGTAAAACAACTAACTACGGACTAAGGATTGAACCTTCGTTTGGCTGGTTTATTTCGGAAAAAACGGTAGTTGGTGCGTCATTAAATATAAACCCAACCGGGCAAAAAGCCAGGTATGAGGATCTTGGCACTACCTTCCAGGAAGACAAAGGCACCAATTTTAATATTGGCGTTGGTGGTTTTCTCCGAAATTATTTTGGGTCAAATACTTCTTCCTTTATGCCTTTTGGGCAATTTGGCTTTAATGCAGGCATTAACGCTGCTACCGCCGAAGGTTTTAAATTTTATACAGGAGCACCAAACTATAAAATCAGTTATGATGGAAAATCATCAGGCGGTTTTTTTGCTAATGCCCTTCTGCAAGTGGGATTAACCAAAATGGTAAGCGACTACACCGGGCTTGACATATATCTTGGTTACAATTATTCTTACAATAAAAATACTTTCAAAACCACCACCTTAAGGGATGATGCCCCCTATGACGGAAACCCTGAAAGCAGAGCAGAGAATGAGCCTACTACTAAATTCACCAATCATGGTGTAATATTTGGAGTTGGCCTACAGGTTTTTTTGAAAGGGAAAGGAAAGTAATAAGTTATAAGTAATAGGTATTAAGTAAATAGGGTATGTAAGTCTTCAACTTACATACCCTATTTAAATTTTTATAGTTGGGCTATTACTTACTTGTTCATCATCTGCTTGGCCTCAATACTCAATGTGGCATGGGGGACAGCTTTTAATCTTGCTTTATCAATCAGCTTGCCGGTAACACGGCAGATGCCATAGGTTTTATTTTCAATACGCATCATTGCTTTTTCCAGGTGGTCAATAAAAGTGATCTGGCGGCTGGCCATCTGGCTTAGTTGCTCCCTTTCCATACTTACACTGCCATCTTCCATGGTCATGTAGCGTCCCTCATCCATATCACCACCTTCTTCCTTGCGGGTTATAAGACCCTGCAAATAATTCAGTTCTTTTTTGGCAGCGTCTAATTTTTTCTGAATAAGTTCCCTAAACTCATTCAAATCACCGTCAGAATAACGCATCGTAGGCCCCGATTGATAAGCGATTGCTGACGCATCTAATACAGATTTTGTAAACTCCGGCTCATATTTTACTGAGCTCTTAGTGCTGATTTTGGGCATTACTACTTTGGTTGCTTTAGGCGGCTCTTTCTTTGTGATCGGCGATACCTTAGGCTTTATAGATACTAATGATTTAGGATCTACCTGCCCTGGTTTCTTTGCTGCTACTTTAGGAGCCGGGGGTTCTGGCTTTGCTGCCACTTTTGGTGCAGGCTTAGCCACCGGTTTTGCTACTGCTTTGGGTGCTGGTTTCTTTGCCACAGGTTTCGGGGGGGCTTTTTTAGGAGCCGCTTTTTTAGGTACAGACTTCTTAATAGTTTTCTTAACTATTGCTTTTTTAGCAACAGCCTTTTTGGGGGCGGGTTTGGCGGCTTTTTTAGGAGCCTGTTTTTTCTTAATGGCCATGATTTACCCTTTTTTTAAAACAATTACATTTAGCGAAACATCGTTTATTTCAATCGGAATGCCGTCTTGAATTTCAGGCAAAAATTCCAGCTTGTCAGCCAGAATTTCGGCGCAAATATAGGCTTTAAACTGAGCCAAAGAATCTTTTAATCCACCGACTGCTGATGCCGTTACATCTATCCTGTCCGTAAGGTCAAAGTTGCTGTCTTTCCGTATTTTCTGGATGCGGTTTACAAACTCTCTTGCATTTCCTTCTGCTTCCAGTTCCGGGGTGATGGTAACATCCAATGCCACGGTGAGACTGCCTTTATTGGCTACCGTCCAACCCGGAATGTCCTCACTGCTAATGTCCACATCTGTAATCTGCAACGTTACAGGTTCGCCATCAACTGACAAATTATATTGACCTTCTTTTTCTAACAGGGCAATGTCTTCTTGTGTGAATTGTGTCAACGCTGTGGACACCGCTTTCATCTTTGCACCCAATTTTTTGCCAAGAGCAACAAAGTTGGGTTTGATTTTTTTGCTGATGAAAGTATTGTCGGGATTCAGGTATTCAATCTCCTTTACATTCACTTCGGCTTTTATCAAATCTTCCACCAGTTGCAATTGCTCTTTCATGGAAGCACTCAACACCGGTATCAATACTCTTTGCAAAGGCTGACGTACTTTAAGATTCGTTTTTTTGCGAAGCGATAATATTAAAGAACAGGCATCTTGTGCAAGCTGCATTCTTTCTTCCAAAGCTTCATCAATGGCCCCCCTGCCCGAAAGGGAAGCCCCCCCACCCCCCAAGGGGGGATTTTGGTTTTCCTCTACTGTTGGATACCCTACATGATGCACAGATTCGACTTTACTTCCATCGGTATTTGTAAAACGATTTGTTACTGCGTTTAAATTTTGAAAAACAACATCACTGAAGAAAGGAGAGATAGGAGCAATCAATCTTGTAATTGTTTCCAAACATTCATACAATGTTTGATAAGCACATATTTTATCTTGCTCGTATTCCCCTTTCCAGAATCTTCTTCTACACAGGCGAACGTACCAGTTGCTCAAATGTTCATCTACAAAATCTTCAATTACCCGGCCAGCTTGTGTTGGCTCATAATCGTCCATATAAGCATTGGCTTTCTTCACAACAGTATTTAATGAAGAAAGAATCCAACGGTCAATTTCCGGACGTTCGGCTAATGGGATGTAAGCTTCTTTAAAAGCAAATCCATCTACATTGGAATACAAAGCGAAGAACTGGTAAGTATTATACAATGTTCCGAAGAACTTACGTTGTACTTCTTTAATACCATCAAGGTCAAACTTCATATTATCCCACGGCGATGCATTGGTAACGAGATACCATCTTGTAGCATCAGCACCGAAGGTTTCGATGGTTTTGAATGGGTCAACTACATTACCGAGACGTTTACTCATTTTGTTGCCGTTCTTATCCAGCACTAATCCGTTTGATACACAGGTTTTATATGCAACAGAATCAAACAACATTACTGCGATGGCATGAAGCGTATAGAACCAACCTCTTGTCTGGTCAACACCTTCGGCTATATAATCAGCAGGGAAACTTTTTTCAAATGTTTCTTTATTCTCGAATGGAAAATGCCATTGTGCATACGGCATTGCTCCGCTATCAAACCAAACATCAATCAGGTCTGGTACTCTTTTCATTTGTTTCCCTGTTGGAGAAACTAGTATTATGTCATCTACGTATGGCTTATGTAAATCCAGAATGCCTTCATGCAAATAATGTTTGTTTACATCGCCACCCAATACTTCATTGGCTTTGCGGATGCCAGCATTCAATTCCTCAATAGAACCAATGCAAACTTTTTCTTCTCCATCTTCTGTTGTCCAGATGGGTAAAGGAGTTCCCCAAAATCTGGAGCGGCTTAAATTCCAATCCACCACATTTTCTAACCAATTACCAAAGCGGCCTTCACCTGTTGATTTTGGTTTCCAGTTGATGGTTTTATTTAACTCTACCATTCTTTCTTTTACGGCAGTGGTTTTAATAAACCATGCATCCAACGGGTAATAAAGAATTGGTTTATCTGTTCTCCAGCAATGCGGATAGTTGTGTTCGTATTTTTCTACTTTAAAAGCTCTGTTCTCTTTTTTTAATTTTACGCTGATGTCAACATTTACATCAACATAGTTGGGGTCGTCTTTATAATTTTTTACATATCGTCCGCTAAACTCGCCAAGGCCATCTACAAATTTTCCTTCTTTATCCACCATCGTTAAGATGCCGATGTTGTATTTCTTTCCTACTTTATAGTCATCTGCTCCAAATGCTGGGGCAGTATGAACGATACCGGTACCATCTTCTGTAGTAACAAAACTATCCACCATTACACGGAATGGTTTTGCACCGGGAGTTATTTCTTCAATAGCTGCTAATGAGTTGGCTTCGTAAGGAAGGAGTTGTTCGTATGTTAGACCTTCTAATTCCTTCCCTTTGAATTCGGATAGGATAGAGAAATTTACAATTTTCCTATCCACAAGCGAAGAACTATCAATAGTATCTACATCAGGGTAAATAAAGAATTCATTATTTTCTGACAAAGTAGGTGTTCCCGATGATTGATTTATTTCTGCATTTTCTGTATAGAAGAATTTCTTAACCAAGTCTTTTGCTAGAACTACATTAATTAAATCATTAGTATAGGGATTTCTGGTTCGTACCAGACTATAAGTTATTTCCTTCCCTACAGTTAATCCAAGATTTGATGGTAGCGTCCAAGGCGTTGTAGTCCAAGCTAAAAAAAACACCTCTTCTTGGGATTCTTTTATTTTAACTGATTCTTGAAATTTATTTCTATAATCAAAAATTGATTTACTTATTTGTCCAAAAGCTGGGATACTATTATTCTTTCCCAATTCATTAAACAAAGGCAACCTAAACATCGCAACAGCACTCGTATCCTTCACATCTTTATACGTTCCCGGCTGATTCAATTCATGAGAACTCAACCCAGTTCCTGCTGCCGGCGAGTAAGGCTGAATGCTTACACTTTCGTAGAGCAATCCTTTTTTATACAACTCACTCAGTATCCACCAGAGTGTTTCAATGTATTCATTTTTGAAAGTGATATAGGGGTCATTCAGGTCAACCCAATAACCCATCTTCCGGGTAATGTCATCCCACTTGTCCTTATACCGCAATACCGCTTCACGGCATTTTGCATTGTATTCTTCAACCGATATCTTTTTACCAATATCCTCTTTCGTAATGCCGAGTTCTTTTTCAACACCTAGTTCGATAGGCAGACCGTGAGTGTCCCAGCCGCCTTTACGTTTTACCTGGAAACCTTTCATGGTTTTGTAACGGCACACCAAATCCTTCAAGGTTCTTGAAATAACATGGTGAATGCCGGGCATACCATTGGCACTGGGCGGGCCTTCGTAGAACACAAAAGGTGTAGCTCCTTCCCGCAGGGAAACGCTTTTTTCAAATGCTTGCTTTTCACCCCACTGAGCCAGTATTTCCGCCTCAAAGGCCGGTAAATTAAGGCCGGTAAATTCTTTGTATTTCGTCGTCATTGCCGTTTAAAAATGGTGGCGAAGTTACGGAAAATAAACAGCTGGTTTAGCCACAGATGAATACAAGTTGGCCACGAAATCAC